>JBBSOJ010000055.1:0-14391 GCA_038259855.1 Flavobacteriales bacterium | reverse complement strand
ATTTACGAGTATTGGATATTCGAGCTCCATTAGATAAGGCAACTATATTCCGATTGATTGATACATTTACAGACTATAATTACAATTATCAGATCGCGGAATCCATACCAGGAAATACGTGGACCATTGCCTCACCTGAATGTACGGATTGTACTTCAATATCATCTAATATAAGACCCGATTTTTGGGAAGATTAATTATGAAAAAAATAAGCATTTTACTCGCATTTATCTGCACAGTTTCAACGTTACAAAGCCAGATTACGCAATCTGAATATCGTAGTTTGGCATCCACCATACCCAACGAGAAAACAGAGCTGTCTGTTAATTCAACTATCTTGTTGTCGGGTGAATATTTATATTATCAAGTATATACGCTCAATTTGAAAACGAATGTTTATAGCGAAATCAGTAAAGTTCTCTATGTAGAAATGCTTAACGCCAACAAAGAGCAGGTTTTCAAACAAAAGTTAAAGGTTAGTGACAACGTGGCTAGCGGCGAATTTTTTTTTCCTGCCGGTCTTGAAAGTGGCCACTATAAACTCATTGCTTATACCAATTGGACCAAAAACAATTCGAAAGAGAGCTATGATCAAATTGATGTCTTCATTGTCAATCCCTTTACAAAAGAGACCCAATTTAGATCTGTAAGTGATAGTACTAAACTGAATACTTTAAGTTACAGCGACAGTTTATCTGTACAGAAGAAAAGTAATCAAACGAATTCAAATCTTAAATTAGCTTTAAAAAACAACGTCTTCAAGACTAGAGAAGCCATAACGCTAGCGATCTCGAATAGCAATCTTCAAGAAACAGTAGGCCAATATTCAGTAAGTGTGCGAAAGGTTGATCCTGTGTCGCTCTCCAAAGAAGTCATCAAATCAGCTGCCAATAGAGCTGACATCAATACGTATTATTTACCAGAATTGCGGGGAGAAATCATTTCTGGAACTATCCTTAATACGCTAGACAATAGTCCGCTTTCCAATAAGACAGTTTCATTATCATTTCCTGAACAAAACTTTGTTTTAAAAACTGCCCAAACCAACAACTTGGGGAAATTCTACTTTAACCTTGATAAGAATTACAATACCGAAACTGCGATCATCCAAGTGGTTGATGTGAAAGGAGACTCGTATTCAGTCAATTTAGATAAGCAGGAAGTGTCAGCCTATGGAGAATTGAATTTTGTGCCTTTGGCATTAGATGAAACTATTAAAGAATGGCTGGAAAGACGCAGTATAGAAACTCAAATTGAAAATTCATATTTTGAAATAAAGGCAGATAGTATTATCGCGACATCAGAAAATCAAGTTTTTTTTGGAAATACAGGGATCACTTATAAATTAGATAATTATACACGTTTTCCAACGTTGAGACAAACCTTTACGGAAGTGGTTGCCGAGGCTTATATTTCAAAAGAGAATGATTCTGTACAATTCCACACGCTTGATTTAATCAATCTTGAATTCAATAGAAATTTTAGTTATTTAAAACCACTCGTTTTAATTGATGGTATTTACATTACCAATAATGAAGATATCATTGATTATAGTGCTAACAGAATTGAGTCCATTACAGTGATTCCTGGAACTTATCTTTATGGTCCTCAACTTCATAACGGGGTCATCAGCATGTTGACCATAAATCGCGATTTCACACTTCCCAATGCTACAGAAGTTAATTCTTTAGAGATCAATAGCCCCGTTAGTAATAAAATCTACTATCAACCGGATTATACGAATGATCGAATGAAAAATATTCCAGATTATCGGACCCAACTGTTATGGCAGCCGAACACCGAACTAACGAAAAGTAACACTGAATTTGAGTTTTATACCTCCGATACGAAAGGAACTTTCAAAGTCACCTTGGAAGGGTATTCTAAAAATGGCATGTATACCTCCAATTCACTTTATTTTGAGGTGGAATAACACATCAAAATAATATTGTAACCTAACGTTATTGGGCTTTAAATCGAATAATGGGATGCATATAATATCATTTTCAAATAGTATTTATATAAGATTTTCAGTTTTCGATCATTTCAGATTTACGGACCTCAATCACCACTGATTTGCTTGTTGGCGTATTGCTTTTTATTGCCACTGATTTTATGGGTACCAATACATTGGTCTCTGGGAAATAGGTGGCAACGCATTGCTTTGGGATATCATATTCTATAACCAAAAACGTTTTCGCAACACGCTCTTTCCCGTCGCTAAAATTATACAAATCGACTTGTTCCAATTGCTTTAAATTACGGGCTTTCATATCGTCTTTATGCATCAATATCACACGACGTTCGTTCTCAATACCGCGATAGCGGTCGTTTAATCCGTAAATAGTAGTATTGTATTGATCATGACTTCGGATGGTCATCATCAGTAATTCGTGATCTTTTAAAGGAATCGCCTCTACGGTATTGACCGAAAAATTCGCTTTGTTGGTGTCAGTAGGAAAATAACCTTCTCTAGCTGAATTGGGCAAATAAAACCCTCCAAACTCGCGGACACGATCATTATACTTATCAAATCCCGGAATGGTGAGTTCTATAGCATCCCGAATGGTGTCATAATCATTCATGAAAGTTTGCCATGGAAGCTTTTCATTTTTATCTAAAACGGTCATTGCCAGCTTACATATAAGCGCTGGCTCACTCAATAAGTCGTCACTTACAGGTTTCAATAATCCTTGACTTTTTTGGATGACACCCATGGAGTTCTCACAGGTTACAAATTGCTTTTTGCCTTGTTGTAAATCTTCATCACTTCGACCCAGTACAGGAAAAATGAGCGCTTCCTTACCAGTTACCAAATGACTTCTATTTAATTTGGTACTAACGTGTACCGTTAAATCGCATTGTTGTAAGGCTTCAGCCGTATAACGGGTATCTGGTGTGGCGCTTAAGAAATTACCTCCCATTCCCATAAATAGTTTGCATTCGCCTTTGTGCATTGCTTCAATGGAATCCACAACATCATGTCCATAGTCTTTCGGAGGTGTGAAGTTGAAATTAGTTTCAAGCGCTTCCAATAACCAATCCCAAGGTTTTTCGTAAATACCCATGGTTCTGTCGCCTTGTACATTGCTATGCCCGCGTACAGGACACGTCCCTGCTCCTGGTTTGCCAATGCTCCCTTTTAACAAAAGCGTATTGACAAGCTCCTTAATCGTGTCTACGGAATTTTTATGCTGCGTAAGGCCCATCGCCCAACAGGTAATGATTTTATTCGAATATTTAATTTTCTGAACCAGTTCTGTTATTTGGGACAAGGGGATACCACATTGTTCGGAAAGCAGATGTAAATCTTGTTTTAAAATGTGGGATTTGTAGGTCTCAAAACCATGCGTATCCTCCGAAATGAATGTCTGATCGAGAATTTTTCCAGGTTCTTTATCCTCTTCCAAAATCAACAATTGATTGATGGCTTGAAATAAGGCCATATCCCCATTTATTTTAATTGGCAAATGCATATTTGATACCGTCACACCAAAACCCAGCATACCACTAACACTTTGAGGATCTGCAAAGGCGTTTAAGCCCGTTTCAGGTAATGGATTCACCGAGATAATAAGAGCACCATTTTTATGTGCTTTCTCTAAAGCACTTAACATCCTTGGATGATTCGTCCCGGGATTCTGCCCTAAAATAATTATAACTTCCGCAATGTATAAGTCTTCCAATTTCACAGAACCCTTGCCTATTCCCAAAGTTTCGTCAAGCGCCACACCACTACTCTCGTGACACATATTGCTACAGTCCGGCATATTATTGGTTCCATACGCCCGTACAAATAACTGGTATAAAAAGGCCGCTTCATTACTGGTTCTGCCACTGGTATAAAAAATGGCTTCATCTGGTGATTCTAAATTTTTTAAGTGATTCGCAAGCACTTGAAATCCTTCGTCCCAAGTTATCGGTTGATAATGTGTGGCGCCTTCAGGAAGATACATGGGTTGCGCTATACGCCCACTTTTTCCTATTTTGTAATCGTCCCAAGAGGACATCTCTGATATGGTATGTTTTGCGAAAAAATCTGGTCGTAGTGTTTTCGTGGTGGCTTCTTCAGCAACCGCTTTAGCGCCATTTTCACAATATTCGGCAATGGCACTTCGCTTGTCATCAGGATCAGGCCAGGCGCATCCGGGACAATCATAGCCATCAACCTGATTCAATTTGGCCAGAGCAATAAAACCTCGAGACACATTCATCTCTTCCAGGATATGCTTCATGCTTGCTGCCACCCCTTTGTATCCTGCCGCAGTCTTATCAACGGATGATAGTTTGATATCCTTTAAAGTTTCAGGATTTTCAGAATGTACTGTTGTTTTATTTTTTCTAGACACAGGTTATTTTTTTATGATGTATAAACTACTTATTACCGACAGTTGCCACTATCAACAGACTGTATTTTTATTCTCATACATATCAGATTGATCTTCATGCGTTTCATCGAGACATTGGAGGTCCTTTTCAATTAATAAAAAAAGATCTCCTTCTTCCCCGTTCTTTTGAAAGCCTTGAATGGTAATTTCATCAGTATCAGTGATGATAGTAGCTTGATGCTTCGGAATGATCATCATAATGGTTTCAGAATCAAAGGATGCAGAGATATGCGAGGCGTCTTGCGCTACTTTCAAGGCATACTTAAAAATATGTTGTGGTGATATGATTGTTTTACTAGTTACGATTCCCTCCGCTTTTAGTTGGGTAACATCCGATTTTGTCAATCGAAAGCGAATGCTGTTATCTTTAATTCTAATTTTCATGATGACTTATTCTTTTTATGCGTTGTTCGCCTGTATACACATTGCAGGATTGTGCTTTTAAAAAACCTATCAGAGTCATGTCAAAGGCAATCGCCGTTTCGACCGCTAAACTACTCGGTGCACCAATGGCGCAAACAACTTTTATACCCGCCATGGCTGCTTTTTGTATCAATTCAAAACTTGCACGACCACTTAATAATAACATGTGCTGACCTAAATTAAACGAATTCTCTTCAGTTTCTAACAAGGACGCACCTATTAATTTATCCAAAGCATTATGACGTCCCACATCTTCTCGAAAGTTTAATAATCTACCATCGATAGTAAACAATGCTGCCGCGTGAATCCCACCAGTGCTAACAAATGTCTTTTGGACTTCCATTAGTTTTAAAGGCAATGATGCCACTATTTCCAAATCAATCTCAATGGGAATTGCGTCTGCAATTACATTGCACACTTGGTGAATGGCTTCTATGCTTTCTTTACCGCATACTCCACAACTGCTGGTAGTATAAAAGTTACGTTTGACTTTATCTAGTTTGGCATCAAAACTTTCATGCAGACTTATGATTATGGTGTTTTCGCCTAACGAACGACTAGGTAGTATTGCCAAGTTGGCTTTTGAGCTAATCAAACCTTCAGTAAACAGAAAGCCAATCGCAAGATCGTCGTCATTACCAGGAGTACGCATAGTGACCGATAACGGTTGCGTCTGCCTCGCCGTTAACTCACCAGTTTCCAACTGAATTTCCAACGGTTCTTCGATGGCAACCATATCTTCTGAACTGATAAAATCAGATTGTTTTTGGCGAAATATAGAAACTTCTTTAATCATGAGTTAAGGGTCTTTTGCATAGCTTCCATGGCTTCCTTTGAATTTACATTTCGTAAAATTGTACTATCTTTTAATGTACAAGCATTATACTTGTTTTGTTCTATAAATTTAAAGATTGAATCGTCGCCAGCCTCAAAAAAAGATGTTAATTTATGCAAGGCATTCATTTCAAAGATTGAAATCATCGGTTCTGGCCTGCCTTCTTTATCAAAACAAGTAATGTCAGCACCCTCTTTCCTAGCATGCATCAGCTGCACCAAATGTTTAGACTCTATTAAAGGATAGTCACAGGCTACAATGAATAATGGATGATTCTTTAAAAGGTCTTTAACCGATAAAACGGCCGTCATGGGCCCATGATGCTTAAACTCATCTTTATCGATAATGACGAGTACAGAAGTCGGTAACTCCCATTCTGACGCCTGTTGTTCATTTAAGGACAAATACACGTCATGACAAAGTGGTTTTAACAATTGATAAACGTAATGCCATTGCGGTATACCATGATAATCGATAAGCCCTTTATCAATTCTCATCCGCTCACTTTTACCTCCGCATAGTACGAGCCCAATTGGTAAAGTTTTCTCTATGTCTATTTTGGTATGCATGGACATTTAATCAAAAATAATGGTATCGGAAAAATCAGTTGGTGTCTTTCCGGTCGCTTTCTTAAAGACCTTACTAAAATAACTTAAGCTGTTAAAACCACTTTTATAGCAAGCCTCACTCACCGAAGTTCCCGGCTGTGATAAAATCCCTTTAGCAAAACGGATGCGTGTATTTTGTAGAAATTCTGTGGGTGAAACGTCATAATGCTCTTTTATCAATCTGTAAAAAGATGAACGACTGCAATTTGCTACTTTATAAAGTTCTTCCAAACTTATATCAGTACCAATATGATTTGAAATATAATAGTCCAATTGCCGTAGAACATCGGGTTGCTCCATCTGATTGAGGAGCAATACTTGTTCTTGGTTTTGCATCACGCGAATCAATAAGGACTTCAATAGTAAATCGGCCAAGGCATCCTTACCTTCACAGTCTTCCATGCTCAAGGAGATAAGTCGGTTGAGGGATAAGGCCAAGTTGCGGTTGTTTTTAAAGTGATATTGAGAAAAATCCAGCTTCCAATCGCTACCATCCGCTTTGGGATAATTTTCGTTTATAAATTCGATGGTTTTCAAAACTACATGCCAATCCAAGCTTAAATTTGCGCATTGAACAGGATTTTTTTTGTCAGCATCAGGAAAATCTGCTTTCATTTTAATACCTTCAGGAATCACCATAGTTGTACCTGGCAAAAAATCAAAACTATTTGGCTCATTCTGATGGTATAGAATCTTTCGTCCTCTCATCATACTGGTGATGACTAAACCATTATAGGATAATTCAACTTGATGTGATTTCACAAACGTTTCATATATATTGAGCTCAAAATTCTTTAAGCTAAACACGCGTCTATGCTCTAATTGCGTGTTCAATGCCGTAGAATCGCTTAAGTTGACCGGTGTGATAAAATGAGACATAGATCTTATGGATTGCGTAGCTAAAGTAACCAAAATTATGATGAATGCATGTAGTAACTATGATATGGGCAAATAGTACAAGTTGTTGAGTCGTACGTTATATTATTTACGAGTGAAATAAAATATCTTTATTACTCAACATAAAAAAACAGAAAATATGTCAAATGTATCATTAGAGCAAGCACGAAGAGTTATAGATGCTTGTTTATCGAAATCAAAAGAAATTGGGGTAAAAATGAATATAGCTGTGGTGGATGCCGGCACTAATTTAGTAGCATTCAACAAAATGGATGATGCTTGGCTAGGTTCGATTGATATTGCTCATAAAAAAGCAAAAACTGCCCGATTCTTTAATATGAATACTGGAGAAATTGGTAAACTTTCCCAGCCAGGACAGTCCTTGTTCAATATTGAGCATAGTAATAATGGGTTAATATCATTTCCAGGTGGCGTTTTACTAAAAAACAGTCATGGCGATATCATCGGTGCAGTTGGCGTGAGTGGTAGCTCCGTTGAGGACGATCATAGTGTAGCCGTCGCGGGTGCAGAAGCGCTTTAATTTAAAAAATAACTTATGTGTCAAAATCATGCAGTAGTATACAAAGGCCAAGGCGTTGTAGAAGTTGAAAATATTGAGTATCCAAAGTTAGCATTGGGAGATCGAAAATGTGAACATGGAGTTATATTAAAAGTGGTTTCCACCAACATTTGTGGTTCCGATCAGCATATGGTGCGTGGCAGAACGACCGCTCCTTCAGGTTTGGTTTTAGGCCATGAAATTACGGGCTTGGTGCTAGAAAAAGGTAGAGATGTTGAATTTATTAATGTCGGGGATATTGTCTCCGTTCCTTTTAATATTGCTTGTGGACGTTGCCGCAATTGTAAAGAAGGTAAGACAGGAATTTGTCTCAATGTGAATCCCGCCCGTCCCGGAGCCGCTTACGGATATGTGGATATGGGTGGATGGATCGGTGGCCAATCAGAGTACGTGATGGTTCCGTATGCCGATTTTAACCTTTTAAAATTTCCGGATAATGAACAAGCACTGGAATATATTCGGGATTTAACGATGCTCTCCGACATTTTCCCAACAGGATTTCACGGTGCGGTAACCGCGGGTGTTGGTCCAGGGGTAACGGTATATGTTGCCGGCGCTGGACCAGTGGGTCTTGCATGCGCCGCAAGTTGTCACTTAATGGGTGCTGCGGTTGTTATTGTTGGTGATTTTGTGGAAGAACGTTTAGCACAGGCCAGAAGTTTTGGATGTGAAACCATCGATCTGAATAGTAAGCAGCCTTTGGAGGAACAGATTGCAGAAATTGTCGGTGAAAAGGAAGTGGATTGCTTTGTAGATTGTGTTGGATTTGAAGCAAAAGGTCATCTCGATGGAGGTAAAACCGAAGAACAACCGGCAGTAGTATTGAATCAGGCGATGGCCATTACACGTGCCGGCGGCGCGATTGGCATCCCTGGTCTGTATGTCACTGAGGACCCAGGCTCTAAAGATGAAAGCGCACAACAAGGTACCTTAAAAGTTAGATTGGGACTTGGTTGGGCGAAATCGCATTCTTTTCACACTGGTCAGTGTCCCGTTATGAAATATCACAGACAACTGATGAATGCTATTTTGCATGACAAAGTAAAAATTGCAAAAGCAGTCAACATTCAAGTTATTAATTTAAAGGATGCGCCTGAAGGATATGATGCTTTCGATAAAGGTGCTGCGAAGAAATTCGTAATCGACCCGCATGGCATGATCCTAAATTAATTATATCTGAACTTTAAAAAAAATAGTAAAACCAGAGACTTTAAAATCTCTGGTTCTTTTTTGTTGCTAATAAAAAATCAGCGAAAGAGGCAATCGAAAAGATTGATCAACCCAATATTTGTGTGGCATGTTCTTTTGCCTTCACCTTATCAATGACCTTTTCAATAATGCCCTTTTCATTTATCACGAACGTAACGCGATGAATGCCGTCAAAGGTTCTACCCATAAATTTCTTTTCACCCCAAACACCAAACGCTTTTGTGACAGACAGATCTTCATCTGCTAATAAAGGGTATGGAAAGTCAAACTTCTCCTTAAAATTCGATTGTTTTTTTTGGCTGTCGGCGCTTACACCAAGTATAGTGTAACCCTTATCGGTCAAATCCTTATAATTGTCACGAAGATTGCACGCTTCTGTTGTACAGGTTGGTGTGTTGGCTTTTGGATAGAAAAACACCACTAATTTTTGTCCATTGTAATCTGATAAACTTACAGTCTTTCCTTGTTCGTCATGCTGTGAAAAATTTGGAGCCTTATCCCCTACTTTTAATGTCGTCATATTGTCTTAAATTTGAAATTAAAAAATTGAACTTGAATTCTAACTATCAACCCTTTTAGCCTGAATTCAAAAGTAAAAATACAACTATGACCAAACAAGAAAAAGTCGATTTCGTTATATCTACGTTAAAAAAGTTGTACCCGACGATTCCCGTTCCGTTAGACCATAAAGATCCTTATACCCTCTTAATTGCTGTTTTGATGTCAGCTCAAAGCACCGATGTTCGGGTCAATCAAATCACACCCATATTGTTCGCTAAAGCAGATAACCCCTATGATATGATTAAGTTGTCGGTTGAAGATATTCGAGAAATCATAAAACCTGTTGGATTATCTCCCATGAAAAGCAAGGGCATTCATGGCTTATCGCATATTTTGATCGATAAACATAATGGCGAAGTGCCAAGAACTTACGAAGCGTTAGAAGAATTACCAGCTGTTGGTCATAAAACGGCTGCTGTGGTGCTATCGCAAGCATTTGGCATTCCCGCATTTCCCGTGGATACACATATTCATCGTTTGATGTATCGATGGAATTTGACCAATGGAAAAAATGTAGTGCAGACTGAAAAAGATGCGAAACGATTGTTTCCTGAAGAACTTTGGAACGACCTTCATTTACAGATTATTTGGTACGGACGTCAGTTTTCCCCTGCTAGAGGTTGGGATTTGGAAAAAGATGTGATCACCAAAACCATTGGAAGAGCATCAGTCCTAAAGGCACATCCACAATATGAATCAAACTTTAAGAAATAAATACTAATATAAAAACATTACGGAATTATCTTTGACATTATATTTCGTCAAAGTGGATTCCTTTGCTTTGAGAAGATTAAGATAGGCTAATAAAAAAAGTCCCGATCAGCTAACTATCGGGACTTTCAAAGTTTAGTTTAGAAGCGCTTCAAACTTCATTTTATTGCATTTTATAACACTTAAAGCCTTCGAATAATTCAAAAGAAAATTAACAGTTTCTTCTTTTGGATTCAATTTGATTTGGGTTTCTTCAATTTTTTTAGAGTAAAGTTTTGCCATTTGACGGTTTTTAGATTGGTTATAATTCTAATAACGCAACAAAACCCTCTTTAGTATATCAATATGTTAAAATTATATTCTTTTGATCAATCACTTTTCGCAGATTGATCAGAGCGTAACGCATTCGTCCAAGGGCTGTATTAATACTCACACCAGTTTTATCTGAGATTTCTTTAAAACTCATATCTTGATACATCCGCATGACCAACACATCTTTTTGATCACTTGGCAGCTCCTCAATCAATCGTCTTAAGTCACACTCAATTTGTTCTTTAATAATGGTGTTTTCTGCATCTAATGTCGTATCACTCAACACCGAAAAAATGCTAAATTCACCCGTATTTTGAAATTTTGGCATTCGGTTATTGCGTCTAAAATGATCAATGACCAAATTATGAGCAATCCGCATCACCCAAGGTAGAAATTTTCCTTCTTCATTATATTTACCAAGTTTAAGCGTCTTGATAACTTTAATAAAGGTGTCTTGAAACACATCTTCCGTGATGTCTTTGTCATACACTTTAGAATAAATAAAACTGTAAATTTTTTGTTTGTGCCTGGTGATTAATACGGAGAGTGCCTGTTCATCGCCTTTAATGTAGCTGCTCACCAAAGCAGCATCTGTGATAACGTCGTGTTTCATAATTATTACGTTTAGGTTCATGGATAACTCCATGATTGGGGTTTACTTCTAAAGTAATATTATGATATAGGCAACTGTATTTTAAATGATTATCGTTCAAATATAATAACAATCATTCTTAATATACAAAATTTCCGAAGAAACTTTAACATTTTATTGCACAATATGTTGTTTTTAAAGCTGATTTAGATACTGTATCTTTGCAAATCCATGAAGAAAAATCCGATGTACACCAAGCTTTCCGAAGTAAATCCTAAAGAGAATATCATTATAAAAGGTGCCAATCTCCATAATTTGAAAAATATGGACGTTGTGATACCGCGTAATAAGCTGGTCGTCATTACAGGATTATCAGGTTCAGGAAAATCGAGTTTAGCATTTGACACATTGTATGCCGAAGGTCAGCGACGTTATGTAGAAAGTTTATCGAGTTATGCACGTCAGTTTTTAGGTCGACTCAATAAACCTAAAGTCGATTATATAAAAGGAATTGCTCCAGCGATTGCGATTGAACAAAAGGTCAATTCTACCAATCCACGCTCCACCGTAGGGACGTCCACAGAAATTTATGATTATCTCAAATTGCTATTTGCCAGAATTGGAAAAACATACTCACCAATTTCTGGTAACCTAGTAAAAAAACATACGACTGCTGATGTATTGAATTTTGTAAAATCGTTTGAGCAAGGAAGTAAATTGCTCCTACTCGCGCCTATTGTTTTGGAAGAAGGCAGAACGATGGAAGATAAATTAAAAGTCTTACAGCAACAGGGTTATGCGCGTATTCAATATAAGAATGAGGTGTTACGAATTGAAGACGCATTAGAAACCTCTTTAAAAAATGATATTTTTTTGGTGGTGGATAGAATCATTATCAAACATGAAGATGATTTTTACAACCGATTGGCTGATGCTATAGAAACGTCCTTTTTTGAAGGCAAAGGCACCACGATTATAGAAGCATTGTCTGATAACAAACAGACGTCATTCAATAATCGATTCGAACTGGATGGAATGACTTTTATGGAACCAAACGTCCATTTATTCAGTTTCAACAATCCTTATGGAGCCTGTCCTAAATGTGAAGGCTATGGCGATGTTATTGGCATTGATCAAGAATTGGTGATTCCAAATACGGCATTATCCATATATGAAAATGCTGTTTTTCCATGGAGGGGCGAAAGTATGAGTTGGTATCGTGACCAATTGGTCAATAATTCACATAAGTTTGATTTTCCAATTCACAAACCCTTTTTTCAATTAACAGAGCTTCAACAAGAACTCATTTGGAAAGGCAACAACTATTTTACGGGTTTAGATGAATTTTTTACGGAATTGGAATCGAAGGCTTACAAAATACAGAATCGCGTTATGCTTTCTCGATACAGGGGCAAAACAAAATGCAGCAAATGCCACGGCAAGCGCTTAAGACCAGAAGCCAATTATGTCAAAATTACCAACATTACGATTACGGACTTGGTGGCCATGCCTCTAGATAAGTTGATCAACTTTTTTAAACAATTAGAACTAAATGATCACGATGCAAAGATTGCTGAACGGTTGTTGAAAGAAATTGAAAATCGCTTGGGTTTTCTATCCAATGTTGGTCTTGATTACTTGACCCTCAATAGAAAATCGAACACATTATCTGGTGGCGAAAGCCAACGCATCAATTTGGCAACCTCATTGGGAAGCAGTTTAGTCGGGTCCATGTACATTCTTGATGAGCCTAGTATTGGTCTGCATCCGAAAGATACAGAAAAATTGATTGTAGTTTTAAAAGCACTACGAGACCTGGGCAATACCGTTATCGTCGTGGAGCATGATGAAGATATAATGCAAGCAGCTGACGAGATTATTGATATTGGTCCGGAAGCCGGAACTTTCGGTGGCGAGGTCGTTGCAAAAGGAAATTATAATGCGATCCTCCAATCGGATTCACTTACGGCCAAGTATCTTAATGGCACCATGAAAATCGAGGTTCCCAAAAAACGCCGTAAATCAAAATATCAAATTGAGATATTGGGAGCGCGCGAGCACAATCTTCAGAACATTGATGTCATTTTCCCATTGGAAATGCTCACGGTCATCACAGGCGTTTCTGGCAGCGGTAAAAGTACATTGATCAAAAAAATTCTATACCCGAGCATCCAAAAACATCTTACAGGATTTGGGGAAAAAGCAGGTCAGTTTTCGGAATTGAAAGGAAACTATAAAAACATACAACATATAGAATTTGTAGATCAAAATCCCATTGGCCGCTCTTCTAGATCTAATCCAGTGACTTACGTCAAGGCTTATGATGACATCCGAGCACTATTCGCTGCTCAAAAATTGAGTAAGATCAGAAATTTTCAGGCAAAGCATTTTTCCTTTAATGTTGATGGTGGCCGCTGTGAAACCTGCAAAGGAGACGGTGAAGTAACCATTGAAATGCAGTTTATGGCGGACGTACATTTAATCTGTGAAACCTGTCATGGCAAGCGCTTTAAAAAAGAAGTATTGGAGGTCACCTTTGAAGATAAAAGTATTGATGATGTATTGAGCATGACCATTGATGATGCCATTGCATTTTTTGATACCTATAAACAAACCAAAATCCAAGGAAAATTACAACCATTACAAGATGTTGGTTTGGGCTATGTAACGTTAGGTCAAAGTTCTTCAACATTGTCTGGCGGAGAAGCACAACGTATCAAACTCGCAACGTTTTTAGGTAAAGGTTCTAAAAGTGATAATGCCCTCTTTATTTTCGATGAGCCTACAACGGGTTTGCATTTTCATGACATTCAAAAATTGCTGACATCATTCTACGCATTGATCGAGCAGGGACATTCTATAATTGTCATAGAACACAACCTAGAAATGATAAAGTGTGCGGACTATATTATCGATTTAGGGCCTGAAGGTGGAGAACGAGGCGGTCAGTTAATTGCACAAGGAACGCCTGAAGAGATTGTCAAGAATAAAAAATCCATTACAGGAAGCTATCTTAAGGATAAACTTTAATAGTAGTTTTTTTTATTCGTGACTAGTCATTATTCAATTGATTTAGACATTATTTAAATATCGTACCCGATACAACAATGTCTTTACTATAAGGTCCATTCTACCTTTATATTTATAAAAGATCGTAATTCAATAAAAAAGAAAAGCGGAGAACGCCATGATGATTGCGGCGAACGGAACTACAAACGATAGAAACAGAAAACTAATGACATTACTTTTGACGAAGCTCAAAAGATAATTCTCAT
>JBBSOJ010000054.1:0-14394 GCA_038259855.1 Flavobacteriales bacterium | reverse complement strand
GAAATCTCCCGTTAAATAGGTAAACCCTGCAAGAACATGAGTCTGATTACCACTTCCGCTATCTTTTAATCTCCAACCAGTAAATGTCTGTGTCTGATCTGCACCTGCCATGGCAACCAAGCCTCGGCTTCCTGCTTCAGCATAGGCATTAACTCTTCCTTCTTGAAAAGTTACTTTCGCTTTTCCACCCCAGTTATCCTTACCTTGAATTCGATCTTGGAAAACCGTATATGTGCCAGGTCCACCAGTCACATCTTGGTAGGTACTACCATTTAAAGGACTACCAGCCCAAATACCACCTACTGTAAATCCAAATTGACCGAATTTTCTCTCCACAGTCAATGCCGCTCGTTCTGTTGGCCAAGCTGGAATAATTCCACTTCGTACTTGATTAATGTTTAAAACTCGTTGACCGCTTTCATCAAAAATCAATTCGGTAATGATATCCCTGTGGTAAATACCCGTGACATTAAAATCGCTGAAGGTTCGAGAATATTTCAATAAAGCCGTTGGATTTGCACCCCACCATAATTGCGGTCCGAATGCAGCTTTTAAACCAGTAGCAGCGCCCTTACCATCAATTTCAAAACCGAGAATTTCTCCGCCGTATATATCTAGATTAGGGCCGTAGTTGGCTTCAGGATAAAGACCAAAAAAATCGCCTTCATAACCCCAATGATAATGTCCTGTTCGGTAAAAACCCCTCAAATCAAAATCTTTGGCATTCCATTCGTATTCGGCACTATATACGTTGACACGATTAATGTCGTTCTCTATAATCTGTTGATTATTGCCATCAAAAGAGGTCACCGGTCTCGCTCTATTCTCATAGAAAATTTCGTCGATGGGATTTTCTGCAACTTTTCCAATAACGTTCATAGTAACTTCAGCTCTCATGTTTGGTGCAGGATTACCTTCAAAACCAATAAAATACGATTGCATATGATCAAAACCTAATTGATTTGGGTATTGATTTGAATCAGGATCTGCAGTTTCTGGCGTCGTAATCAAACTACCTCCTGTGCTAAATGTTGAAAATTCAGCTGACAGTCTGCTCAATCTAATTTTATCTGATTCATTACCCCCCAATGCGGCTTTATCACCGCGAGCTCTCAAAACGGCATCCATAAGTTGAATATTACCAAAATGATTCGTGACAAAATCAAGATTTACACCGTCTTCGTATGGGTTCACCTGATGTGCTTCTTTTAATGCGTAGTATGCGGCACGCGGATATAGTGTGTAAAGACCACGTTCATTGCTAGTTCCTTTGGCACATATACCAAACCACTCTTCATTCATGTTGTCAGATCCATCCTTTATGTCATGCGGATAACCTCCATTTGACCAAGACGCATTATTGTCGTGAACATCCAAATTTTTTGTTTGACCAAATTTCCACCAGCCATCACTAAATTGAAATGTAAATCCACCAATGGAATTACCTGCCATACCTAAACCTGCAGCATTTTGATAGATCTCCTTCCAATTACCGACCATATAGTATGCTTGCGCCTTTTGATCTTCTTGATTGGTTAGCGCATTGAATGCATCGGCACCAAATTCTGTAAACATAATTGGCTTGTTCAACTCATTCTTAACTCTCGCAAAAGCATCTCCGAAAGAAACACCACGATACATATTTGTACCATATATATCAATGTCTTTACATTCTTCTGCTACGATGCTCAAAAAGCCTAAATCACCATTACAAATTGCAATAGGATGAGAATCATCAATTTGTTTCATGGCGAGCGTAGCGTCGTTCATCGCTCTGTATAAATAGCGAGCCGCTACAGAATAATCATCTTCTTTGATAGGAATGTCTTCCGTTTCAGCACCCTCCCAAACTAGTCCGTAATTATTTTCATTACCCAAGAGGTATAACAGCAAACCTGGCGTATTTTTATAAGTTTCAGTCATTTCAGTGACTTCTGCCATCAGCATTTTCTTGGTGTCCGCATCGTTATAGTTAGTCTTTGGCACCCATGCTCCGTTTATAGTCAAACCATAACGTCCAAACGTATGATTCAACATCGTGTAGATACCGTAATTCTCCTTAATATATTGAATCCATTTTGGTTGAATTCCTGTATAGACTCGAATAACGTTTACACCCATATTTTTAAGCAATCCCATTTCATCATCAAGGGCTGCTCTAATAATATCGTCTGGTTGATTCCACAGACTGTACGAATAATTCATACCAATTGGTACATAGTCCCAATTCATACCATTAATCATAAAATCCTTTCCATCTACCACAAGTTTCATTCCGTCAGAGTCATTCTTTACAAGAACCTTTTCAGTTTGTGCAAAACTTGTAATTGAAAGCAAGAGCATTGCCAAAAGCATTAAACTTTTTCTCATTGTTGTTTTTTTTAGTTTGATAGTTGCTAATTAAAAAATTGAAAAACCTATTTCAAGATCAGTGTCTCAATTTAAGAATTCATTAACGTAAATTTAAGTGTAACTTATATGAATTTTATAAAAAATAGCGTAACAAAAAGCATACAACGCAACATAATGGTCGAAATTTTAAAGAATAATTACGAATCAATCAAAAAAACGGGCGGTTCAAGTGAATAAAATTTAAAATTTATAACGTTGTAGTCGTCCAAAAATTCGATTTGTATGGCTTTTGTATAGGTAATAAATAGAAATGTTATGTGCTAATTTTTCAAAATCCAAACTGTAATACCCTATTTATTCAAGAGACCATACATTCCTTAAAATATCTAAAATGATTATAATCAGAATCAATTCAATATTGATACAGATCGAATACATAAAGATCATACATCTTTATTAGGAACAATTTCAAAATGATGTTTAAATTCTCAATTTCAAGATCTAAACTCACATCGTTCAGTCGACGGCCAAACATCTAATGTGAATTTTATTTTCCATAAAAAAATGAAGTCATATAACTTTATTAGAACAAACTAAATCCAACAGAACCTATTGATTCATATCAAATTTTGATGTCAAAAAAAATACTATAAATAGAATTCAACGAAAAAACTTCAATCTTGTATATGGTAGCATTATACAACACCATTGTTAAATGTTTACTTTTTGGACTATTTAAAAGCCATTACACTCAATTACAATTCTAAAATATAACTAGTTAGACTATAATCGTGGGGTAAGTCAATTTTTTTACGTAATCGATAGCGTTTTACCTCAACACTTTTTGGAGAGATATTCAATAACGGCGCTATTTCTTTTGAAGATAGATTCAACCTTAAATAAGCGCATAATTTAAGGTCATTTGGAGTAAGTGATGGGTGTTTAGCCTTCACCTTTTTGAGAAAATCTTTATCGGCATTGTCAAAGGCTTCTTGGAAAAATTTCCAATCATCGGTGTTATTAATATTCTTATCAATAATTTTTATGACCGGTCTTAAGTTTCGCGAATCTTCCAACCCTTTAAGCTCCTCTTTAACAGTTCCTAAAAACTCATTCTTTTTAATGAGGCTCATCGTAGATATGGCTAATTCCCTGCTTTTGTTTTCGAAATCTTGTTGCAACTTTTCATTTTCAAGCTGCATAAACTGCTGCTCACTTTCCATTTTTCGCCTCTTTAATTCGTTATTATTTTTCTCAAGGAGTTTTTGGTTTTGCCTTTTGTAAGCTGCTCTATTCATGGTATGGATTGAAAATCCTAACAGTAAAAAGGCCAAGCAATACATTGCTATCATGAATTTGGTCAAATACCAAGGTTTTAATATGGTGAAATTATAGGTGGCCGTATTTTCAGAGAGTGTGTTTGCGATTTTTGCTCGAACGTTGAATGTGTAATCGCCATAAGGCAGATTTTTATAAATCACTTTTGGCTCACTTGACCATTGGCTCCAAAACTCCGAATAACCTTCTAACTGATATTGATATTGGGTCTCTGAAAATTTATCAAATTCAGGAACACTGAATGTAAATTCAAGATTATTATCTTTTACGACAAATTCTGCGAATTCTGATGGAGCGACTTGTTTTGGCTTATCATCCACTGCATAATTCAAAATTGAATTTATTGTGACAATGTGATTTTTGGATTGGATTTTATTCAAATCAATAATAATATAGCCAGACGTTCTCCCAAAAAGGTATTTGTTGTTATCTAAATAAGATATCGATTCATAACCTGCCATCTCTTTCCTCATCCTTTGGTTTATGGCAATGGTGGTTAGCTTGGGCTGATCACTCAATTTTCCCGGGGAGACATAGCTTATATTAGAAGTGGAAAACCCCCACAAACGGTTTTGTTTACTATCTGGTATTAATTTACCCGATGAGTATTGATCCGCTTTAAAAATAGTACTCAAAATAGTATCCTTGTGAAAACGTTTGGTTGATTCATCAAGAATAAAAACGCCAGCTTCACCTCCGTAAAGAATTTGATTATTGTACTTGACAAGACTAGAGTTGTAACTTTTTTGCAATTCAGGATCCCGATTTACAGAAATCACCTTGGTCAGATCATTATTTAAAGTTAATTCATAAACACCTTTATATTCATGACTCACAAAAATCTTATTGGATCCGACAATTTCGAAATATTTAGAGGACATGTCGAACCCATCGAGCTTATTTTTAATGACCCATTGTCCATTTTGCTTCTCTAATATATTTATCCCTTTATAATTGCCTTGAAACAGTAGATCGGGATGTTTTTCATCGCTCTTTATGTTCCAAGTTCCGGGTGTATTAAAAATCAATTCTGCAGTAGCACCACGTATTATAAACGTACCACTATTGTGACCACAAAACAAAGTTCCTCGTTCTTCGACCAAGCACCATACTTGACCTTTGGTGCCTTCTATAAACTCAAAATCTTGTTTTTGACCAACAGGTTTCATAAATAACCCTTGGTTAGTGCCCAAATATAGGTTGTCGTTGTAGATGATCGACGCGTAAACAGTTCCCAATTTTCCATCTTTGTCATTGTAGATGCTGATTGGAGAATTCATATTGATAATATTGATACCGTTATCCAGCCCTAGCCAAATATCATTATCCTTGTCTTCAAAAACTGTCAAGACCGTATTATTACCAAGTCCGGCCGTTTGATCGATTTTGTACAGAAAATCCCCAGATTGACTGATATAGACCATACCATTGGAAATAGTTCCCAAAACATAATTGCCGTTTTTGAGTTGAATACTACTGTACACGCTCAAATCAGCGATCATCTTGTTGGCTGAACCGGTCCAGGGCAAGAGGGTTTCAGATTTCCAGACATAAAATCCCTGCTCTTGGGTTTGAATTAATAAAGAGCCATTCAAGTCAAAAATATTCGCTATAATATTGTCTTTAACGATACTATTGCCAATCATTAACTTCGAAGTACCTTTTTCAATTTTATAAATTCCTTCATTCAAACTTTGATAATAAATGCTGCCATCTACCTTGAAAATTTTCGTGATGATATTTTGAGAATTTATAATTAAATAAGAGTCTTCTTTAGTATTATAAATATAAACACGATCGAGAGATTGAAAGAGAATATAGCCATCTATGGCAATAATATTCCAAAACTGTTCATCTTCAATGAGTGTGATGTCCAATTTTTTAGACAATGACGTGTAGGTAAGCTTGCCAAATTTATTTCGCGTCCAATAACCAAAGTCCATGTAGGAACCACTATAGATTTTATCATCTACACATTTTACAGATCTCAAAACCGATTTGTTCGACGATGGATACAGTTTCCATTTAGCACCGTTAAATTCTAATAGGCCATTGTTATTAGCAGCATATATGTAATTGTTTGCATCTTGGGTAATAGACCAATTCTGATTGGCCGCACCATAGTCCTTGGAATCGTAGAATTCAATAGGAGGCAGTTCTTGAGCTCTTATTACCAGAGAGATCAAGGAAATAAAAAGAATTACTAATTTGTTAAGATACAAGGCAGATGTGTTGAATTATATACAATAATACAAATTAAAACTAATAAATATTTAAACAGTTTGGCTCTTAAATGTGATATTATTAAACAAAAAATAGAATTTCAAAGTAGTAATGAATTTAATTTTGTGACAAAATACAAATTTATACCTTCTTTTAATATTCCGTAACCTCGCTTAAGAAAGGTGACTTTGAAAAAAATAAGATCTGTAAAATTAGAAAAACTGTTAAACCTCGATAGAATTACTATTTACGCAAAAAAAAAATCAAACTACGACTTTCGTAATTTGACTTTTTTAGATTCAGTGGAAAACACGCTTATCACGGTTTAGTTATTGCGTAAGGCATAAATTAATTCACTCTTACTCAATTTACTGCGACCTTCGATTCCAAGTTCTTTAGCTTTGGCATAAAGATCTTTTTTAGATCGCTTTTCGTAAGCGATAGATTTACCGCCTCTTTTACCAGCGTTGTCACTATTTGAAATTCGTGCTGCCTTTTCTTTACTATATCCTTGATCACGTAGCGCCTCATATTGATCTTCGTTTTTGATACTCGGACTATGTTTCGGTTCTATTCCCATGATTTATAATTTAGGCTGTCTGTTCTTCATGTTTTCCTTCATAGACTTCCTCTACCAATTTACTTGTAAATGCATCCATGTCTTTAGGAGAACGACTTGTGACCAATCCTTCATCTACAACGACTTCTTCGTCAACCCAATTGGCACCAGCGTTAATCATATCTGTCTTGATGGAATTAAACGACGTTATTTTTCGACCTTTCAAAACACCTGCTTCGGCTAATAACCACGGAGCATGACATATAGCCGCTACTGGTTTATGATTTTCAAAAAAAGATTTAATTAATTTTATTGCCGAATCATTTCGTCTTAACGTATCGGGATTTATGACTCCTCCTGGCAATACCAAGGCATTATATTGAGATTGGTTGACTTCATCAATTGTTTTATCTACTTTATACTCTTTACTCCAATTGCCGTCAGCCCAACCTTTAATCATTCCCATTTTTTCAGAAATTATATGAACATCAGCTCCCGCTTTTTCCAAAGCTTTCATGGGCTCTCTCAATTCGCTTTCTTCAAATCCATTAGTTGCTAATATTGCTACAGTCTTTTTATTTAAGTTTTCCATTATATGTTGATTTTTAAATTAATAATTAGTATAATTTAATAAATACGTTGTCAAAAATCAAAGTTTTGGATTGGTTTAACCTAATTTTAGTATGAAATGTTAACGGTTCTTAAAGTCTTAATCATTAGTACTATAAGAACTTATCTGATATTTTAAAAATCAATTCGTGATTTTGACAATGAGTTCTTTCAGCAAATCGCCTTGAGGAACTGCATTGGAACCAACACCTTTGCTTCTTACATCAAAATCGCGTAAGGTAGCAACGACATCGCTTACCTTTCTCATTGGAAAATTACGAGCAGCTGCAATATATTCGTTTACAAAATAAGGATTGATTTTTAGTGACGTGGCCACATTTCGTGGTGATTTATCTGATAATCCATGGAAATGCAGTAGTTGTGAGAAAAAATTAAATAGCAATGAGACGGTCACCACCATGGGATTGTCCTTTGGATTGTCGGCGAAATAAGTGATGATTTTATAAGCTTTCATCACATTTCGTTCGCCAATAGCCTTTCGCAATTCAAAATTATTATAATCTTTACTAATACCGATATTGTCTTCAATATGTTGCGGTGTAATTTGAGTTCCTTTTGGAAGGATGATCTGTAATTTTTCTAATTCATTATTGATCTTGTTTAAATCGGTACCTAAAAATTCAACAAGCATTTGCGATGCTTTAGGTACTATCGTATAGTCTTGACCACTTAAAACCCGTCGGATCCACTCACCTACCTGGTTTTCATATAATTTTTTACTTTCATAGACAACACCCATTTTTTTGAGTGTTTTGTATAATGCCTTTCGTTTGTCAATGGTTTTATACTTATAGTTCACCACTAAAATCGTCGAGGGCTGCGGCTGTTTGGCATAATCCACCAACTTTTCAATGGTTCTTGAAAGATCTTGGGCTTCCTTAATGATAAGGACTTGGTGATCTGCCATCATCGGATAGCGTTTGGCATTGCTCACGATATCATCGATGGAACTATCGCGGCCGTACAAAACCATTTGATTAAATCCCTTTTCTTCATCAGACAGCACATGCTTCTCTATATATTGGGATATTTTATCTATATAATAGGGCTCTTCTCCCATTAAAAAATAAATGGGTTTTAGTTTTTTGGCGTTTATATCGGCAATCAATGATTTTATTTCATCCAAGGTGGGAAAATTTCAAATTAAAGACTCCAAATTCCAATTTAACCTGCTGGAATTTGGTATTTGGTTTCTGAACCTTAACTTTGGAAGAAGAAAGTTCAAAGCATTGCAACAACTTAATTTCCCAAAGTATCAGTTCCGATTCAAAAATAGCGAAAATAAAATTTCTATTTTTGATGTCATCCGCAAAAGATTCTTCATTTTACAACCCGAGGAATGGGTGAGGCAACACTGCGTTCACTATTTGATGGAGGAAAAAAAGTATCCAAAATCACTGATCAATGTCGAAAAAGAATTGACAGTAAATAATTTAAGAAAGCGCTATGATATTGTCATTTATAACACGGATGGTAGCATTCATCTAATTGTAGAATGTAAAGCTCCGCACATCGATATCAATCAGCATACGTTTGATCAGATTGCGCGGTACAATCTTACTTTAAACGCTACCTTTTTAATGGTCACTAATGGAATTAATCATTATTATTGCCAAATGGATTTCGATAATGAATGCTTTAATTTTTTAAAGGATATACCAGATTTTGATATTTAATTAGTCTCTCAATGCAATTTACTTGAAATCACAAAATCCTCAACGAACCATTAGTTACATTTGTCCGTGCCCAAACTAGCGATCATTATATTAAACTGGAACGGCGTAAGATTGTTAGAGCAATTCTTACCGTCAGTAGTCCGTTTTTCAGAGGATGCTACAGTTTACGTTGCAGACAACGCTTCCACCGATCAATCTATTCAGTTTGTAAGTCACAATTTTCCATCAGTTAGAATTATTCAAAACAAAACCAATGGTGGATATGCCAAAGGATATAACGAGGCCTTAAAGCATGTGCATGCCGATTACTATTGCTTGTTGAATAATGATGTCGAAGTTACCGAACATTGGTTGACTCCAATTCTCGAACGCTTTAGTAAAGAACCCAAAACGGCCATCATCCAACCCAAGATATTGGATTACAACCAAAAAAATCTGTTCGAATATGCTGGAGCAGCTGGTGGTTATATCGATAAATATGGGTATCCGTTTTGTAGAGGACGTATTTTCGATACCATTGAAAAAGATTCTGGACAATATGAAGACGCTACTATTTTTTGGGCTTCTGGCGCTTGCCTGTTTATAAAAAGTGACGTTTTCAAGAGGTTGGAAGGTTTTGATGAAGCATTCTTTGCCCACATGGAAGAAATTGATTTATGCTGGAGAGCATTCAACCTTCATTATGAGGTACGATATGTAGGTAGTTCAACTATTTATCATGTTGGCGGTGCTACATTACATGATTCAAACTCAAAAAAAACCTATCTCAATTTCCGTAACAGCCTTTATACCTTAACTAAAAATGCTACTGGTAATTTATTTTTTATGGTTTTTGGCCGTCTGGTTTTAGACGGTGTCGCGGCCATCAACTATCTATTTGAACTGAAGCCAATGCATTTCCTTAAAATCATACATTCCCATATAAGTTTTTATGGTCACTTACCTCATCTTTTAAGACAGCGTAAACAACTCCAACAACATCCTAACTACTTCAAGACCAAATCAATTGTTTGGTCTTACTTTATAAAAGGACGGAAACTATTTGACGCTTTGTAAAAAGTGTTAAATTTTTTGTTAATACATAGACGAGCGATTGTTTTTTGTATAATTTTGGCATGTTAAATTTTAAACTTTTAAACTGAACTACTATGAAAAAACTATTGTTATTACCTGTGCTTTCATTGTTCGTTTTAAGTTCATGTGTCTCTAAAAAACAGTACACTGATCTTGAAGCTAAACAAAAAGAAACACAAGACTTATTGAACACCGCTACCGTTAAATTAAATAGCTGTTTGTCAGACAAAGCTGGAGCTGATGCGAGAGTTGCTGGATTGCAAGAGCAGTTGGCAGACATGCGCAGCACCAACCAAGATTTGATTAATACGAAAGGAAATTTAACAACCTTGACTCAAAAAGGCGCTGAAAACCTTGAGAGATCCCTTGAAAGCCTTAAAGAACGTGATTTGAAGATCACTCGTTTGCAAGACGCCTTAACGCGCAAGGATAGTGTTACATTGGCTATTGTAACAAGCTTAAAAGGTTCTGTAGGTATGGATGATGAAGACATCCAGATCAATGTAGAGAAAGGTGTAGTTTACATCTCTATTGCAGACAAATTATTATTCCAAAGCGGTAGTTACAATGTAACCTCTAAAGCAAAGGATATTTTAGCCAAAGTTGCTAAAGTAGTGAATAGCAAGCCTGATTTTGAAGCTATGGTTGAAGGTCATACTGATAATGTACCTTACAATAAAGGTGGCGTTTTAGTTGACAACTGGGATTTAAGTGTAAAACGTGCTACATCTATCGTGAGAGTTCTTGAAGATTTAGGCGTGAACCCAAAACAGTTAGTGGCAGCAGGTCGTGCTGATTATGTGCCATTAGTACCTAATGATTCTGCAGAAAACAGATCTATCAACAGACGTACTCGTATTTTAGTACTTCCAAAAATTGACCAGTTCTACGAAATGGTTGAAAAAGAAATGAAAAACCTTGCTGCTCAAAAGTAATTAGGTTTTAAATATATAGTTAAGCCCAATCGTATGATTGGGCTTTTTTTTATCAGTGACTTCATTGAAGTAAATTTAAATTAAGAATAATTTCAACAGTTGAAATTTAGGATGGATATTTGCGACTTGAAACTCAAACTATGTTAGAAAAGCAGAAGCAACGCGTTGCATTGAGTGTTTTTTTTCTTCTTAACGGATTCTGTTTTGCAACTTGGGCCTCTCGAATACCGACAATTAAAGAGCTATATCATCTCAATGAGGCTGAATTAGGAAATGTGTTATTGATGCTTCCAATAAGTTCATTGATTGGACTTCCAATTTCCGGATGGCTGGTCTCAAAGTTTGATAGCCGGACGCCAATGGTGATTGCATTCGCCTTATTCAATATAGCGCTCGCCATGATTGGCTTTTCACAGTCTATTTATTTGTTACTGATTGCGGTGTTTTTGTTTTCATTCTGCATGCGCATTGTTAACATTGCCATGAATACACAATCGATTACGGTACAAAATAGATTCGAAAAGAAAATTGTTGGTTCATTTCATGGTCTTTGGAGCTCTGGCGGTCTTTTAGGCGTAGGATTCTCAACGTTGATGGTAAAAGTAGATGTTTCGCTATCCATTCACATGTTGATGGTGTCCGTTTTTTCGATGATCGCTATTGTTATCGCCTACCCATTTTTGCTCAAAAACGACAAAGCACCTCATGGTAATAAATTGATATTTGGTAAGCCAGACAAACCAATACTACTTTTAGGATTTTTAGTGTTTTTTGCAGCGGTATGTGAAGGTGGCATCTATGATTGGAGCGGAGTATACTTTAAGGAGGTTGTTAAAGTTGAACTATTTACGCTAGGCTATTTAATATTTATGGTTTTTATGGCCTTATCCAGATTTTTTTCAGATCAACTTATAGAAACTCTCGGTATGAAGCGTTTGTATGTCATTAGCTCCTTAATGGTAACTGCCGGAATTTCCATAGTCGTACTATTCCCGTATTTCTGGCCATGTCTCATAGGATTGTGTATTACGGGTATAGGAATTTCAGCTGTTTTTCCGATGACCTTCATACTGGCTGGTATGTCCAAAAAATATTCTCCAGGTATGGCTATCTCTATTGTTGCCACGTATGCTATTGTAGGCATGCTTGTCGGACCACCGTTAATAGGATACATAGCTCACGCATTCAACTTACAGATAGCTTTTGTAATTTTCTTGATGGCAGGTTTGATGTTACTACCAATATCACAGTTGTTTTTTAAATATAAGGCAAAGGAAGCATGATTTCGCTTAATTTCTAGACCTTTTGTTCATTTCATAGTTCTATGAAATCTTAAAATCGCAACTTAAAAAATCTCCAAACTTCCTTTTCCTTCCCTTACGATAATCGGTTCATCTTCTGAAAGATCAATGACGGTAGAAGCGTGATTATCACCATAACCACCATCGATCACCAAATCCACAAGTTTATCCCATTTTTCAAGAATCAATTCAGGATCTGTAGTGTATTCAATAATTTCATCTTCGTCTCTAATAGAGGTTGAAATGATCGGATTTCCCAACTGTCGGACAATCTCGAGAGCAATAGAATTATTAGGAACACGGATACCGACTGTTTTTTTCTTTTTGAATGGATGCGGCAATGAGTTGGCGCCTGGAAGAATAAACGTGTAAGGACCTGGCAACGCTCTCTTTAAGATTTTAAATGTTTTCGTGTCAATTTGCTTAACATAGTCACTTAAATTGCTCAAGTCATGACAAATGAATGAAAAGTTTGATTTTTCAAGTTTCACTCCCTTTATTAAAGCCACCCGCTCCAATGCCTTAATGTTGTTGATATCGCATCCTAAACCATAGACGGTATCCGTTGGATAAATGATCAATCCTCCTTTTTTCAAAACATCGATTACTTTTTTGATTTCTTTTGGATTCGGATTTTCTTCGTAAATTCTAATAAATTCTGCCATAATATGTATCTTACTTCACACGTTTACAATTTAAATAATATTTTTTCATGAAGGCCATAAAATTCATTTTCATTTTATCAATTGGTTTGACGTTGATATCCTGCAATAGCAGTGATGATACTATAGCAGTTGGGGAAACTCCTGAAATCGTTCCGGTGGACTATTATGAGGCATTGGATTTATCCTATGGCCAAGACAGTAAACAGACATTTGACATATACCTTCCTGCCAATAGGACCACAGATACCAAGGTCATAATTCTTGTTCATGGTGGTGGTTGGTCGTCCGGTGATAAAAATGACATGGACTTATTTAAGAATTTAATCCGACAGGATTTACCAGATATGGCTGTTGTGAATATCAACTACAGGTTGGCAGATGAAAACAACAGTCCGTTTCCGATGCAAATTAATGATATTACATCCATAATAAACAATTTGAAATCGATGGATGATGAGCTTATATTCTCCGAAGACTATGCATTTATCGGTGTTAGTGCCGGAGCCCATTTATCGATGCTCTGGTCTTATGGATTTGACTCTTCTAACAATGTCAACATGGTCTGTAGCATTGTAGGTCCAACAAATTTCACAGACCCAGCGTATTTAAATAGCGAAAATCCAGCACTTCAGGAATTAATAGCTCTTTATGGCGTGAATCCAACAACGGCCTTTTTAGAAGAAGTAAGTCCCTTTCATCGCGCAACAATAAATTCGCCACCGACAATTTTGTTTTATGGTGGTCAAGATCCACTGATACCAACTACCCAGGGTGTCGCCATGAAAACGAAATTGGACGATCTCAACATTGTCAACGAATTTACATTATACCCAGATCAAGGGCATGGCTGGATCGGTCTTGAACTGATTGATACTTGGACGAAATTAAAAGCATTTACACAACTGCATCTGTAGTTAATTCGAAAACAGTCATAACTATTAAATGCCTATCCACTCGAGATGCGTTTTTAATAGTTTCAACCATAATATTTAAAGGAACTATCCAAGAACATCCAACTTCGCAAATCGTAATAGCAATTTTTTAACACCGCCATGTTCAAAATTGATTTCGGCTTTTGTATCCGCACCAACACCTTCAATTTTTAGAACTTCCCCTTTTCCAAAACGCATATGTTCCACTACATTTCCTACGGTTAGCTTGCCATCAAACAAATTGATATTGGGGCTTCCCTCTGATTTTCCAATGGGCTTCAATTTTGTGGGAGGAATAAATTTAGGGGGCGTAGCTTCCGATTTTCTTTTAATTGGCTTTTTAAATCGGATTTGATTAGGCTCCACATCTCCAAAAATATCAGGATTCAACATCGGATTGAAGCGTCTGTCATCAATAGGCGTTAGGATTTCAAGAAATTCATCGTCAATTTCCTCAATAAATCGACTTGGTTCTGCATCTATCAATTTCCCCCAACGATAACGCGACATGGTATAGGTCAAATAGGCTTGCTTTTCAGCCCTGGTCAATGCCACATAAAACAAGCGACGCTCCTCTTCCAACTCACTTCTAGTATTCATGCTCATTCCACTTGGAAACAGATCTTCTTCCATACCTACAATAAATACGTATGGAAATTCCAATCCTTTGGCCAAATGAATCGTCATTAGTGCGACTCGGTCATCATCT
>JBBSOJ010000053.1:0-14790 GCA_038259855.1 Flavobacteriales bacterium | reverse complement strand
TACTCTCATTAAATAGTGAGAACACCTATAGTACGTTCATCGTTAGCTATTCATTAACTGAAATAGAGAAGCAAAATCTTTTGGACGGGATCGATGTGGATCTTACCGACAAGGTCGCCATACAGCCTATATCAAATATCAACAGCGATGAGATATTCAATAAAACAATTTATGTAGATCAGACCAATGGTGTTCTCACTTGTTGGGAAGAAAATTATGGTTCAAGTCAAGGAACAGGTTGGGAAGTGATCAATTATACTCCCGTTGAATGTCCTTGGGACCCTAGTAGCGGTACAGGTAGTGGTCCGAGTGGCAACGCCGGTGGCCAAGGACAAGACGGTGGAGACGGAAACACCAATACTGGGACTAATGGCGGTTATGTTTATACAAGTAATGCAGGTTTCGGCGCTGGTGGCACAGCTGGGAACGGAACTTATTCGCAAGGTTACACAGGTCCTGCAACCTCTCCATACATTTTAACATGGGAACAGAGATTGCTCCTTGACTTTAAAGGGTCTTTAAATAGCGAACAAAGATCGTTCATGTCAACACATCCAGATATCAAACTTGATATTCATCTTTTCTTGTTGAACAATACTAGTCAAGCTGTTGACTTGGGCTCTTCTACCCCTGTAAATACCCAAATGATAGCACTGGAAGTTATCAATATCATGATTTCCAATCCATTTATGGATCTTGATGAGGCTTTTGAAAATTACCTTCTTAACAATTCAAGCACATTGGAAGATGCGTATTTCGTTGAGGAATCTGATGATCCAATTGAGGATATAGAAAATTACTTAAGTTGTTTTGATACGTCAGAGGGAGCTACAGTTACAATTTATGCCGACCAACCTGATCCTGATAACCCTAACAGAGATTCGTGGTTAGGTGATGTTGGACATTCATTCATTACAATAACACAAGGAAGCAATCAAGCTTCATTTGGATTTTATCCTGCCTCCGGTATAGGCTACTTTTCACCAACGGATGGGACTATGGAATATAATGAAGAACATGCTTATGATGTTAGTATTACAATAGGAATACAAGGTAATGACTTAAATACACTTATTACACATAGCATTGACTTTGCAAATACTGACTATTCTTTACAAGATGTGAACTGTACAAGTTTCGCAATCTCTTCAGCTAATATTGTAGGGTTTAATATCCCCTTATCTTCGTGTAT
This sequence comes from Flavobacteriales bacterium, assembly GCA_038259855.1. Lineage (GTDB taxonomy): Bacteria > Bacteroidota > Bacteroidia > Flavobacteriales > Flavobacteriaceae > JBPOFM01. The sequence continues at coordinate 13,598 of JBBSOJ010000053.1, read as the reverse complement.
TGGACAATACACCATTGGTGAAGGCGCCACTCCTGCTGCATTTGGTGAATATATAAGAAATATGAATTTGCCGCAAGGAAGCACTAGAAACCCTAATGGTGGAACAGCTCCTCTTGATAATAATTGCGACTAACAATAATAATTATGAAAAACAGACGAAATATTTTAAAAATTGTGTCCGTAATAGCGTTACTTTCAATTGTGGTGCCTAGTAAGAAATTTGATATTCCTTACGGATTACTCCTATTTTTAGAACCTTTAGAAAGAATAAATGAACATGACGTTTCAACAGATTTAATTGTGCAAATTTTGGGAATTTTAGGCTTATTTCTAATATTTCTAAAAAATAAGATGGCATCAATATTAGGATATATACTTGCCATAATTCCTCTGTTAACCATCCTACTAAATATCAGACCCCCTCATTTTAGCTTACTTTTCTGGATTTCCCTAATAATATTTATGATTTGCTCATTTATAGTATTTAAGCAAAATTTAAGAACAAGTTATAAATAAAGAATCTAGTTACGTAATTTTTAGCCGTTTTGGTAAAAAACATTTTCTGGAAGGCTTGAGAGCCATGAGCAATGACGCTTCGAATCCATATTCTGGCAGTATTGGTTTTCCAATTGATGGACATAATGAGGCCTTAACATCTGCGGGTCCTTGTAATTAATTTTCCAATGAAGACGATAAAATCTACGGTAATAATAATATTTTTATTTATCTCAACCTTGTTTTGTTTATTTACTGGGAATGAGAAAGGATTGATAATTCCTTTCTCATTCACAGAAATAGGCTTAATTCAGTATTTAATTTCTAACAATATAAGTTTTGATGAATTTATTCATCTAATCATTATTTTGGTTATACAAATGCAACTTTTTACTTTATTTAAATTTACTGTCAAATCTTGGCGCATCATTTCACCATTTATATTTGTGTTAGGGTTTTTGATTTTAAACTTTCATGACTTTGACTTTAGAGATTGGCACTACGCGATAATTTCATTGTTACCTTTTTTTTGCATATGGTTTTTATTACTAACTTTTAAAAACAAAAAAAATGAAAATATTTAGCAAATTGATTATAGCTTTTATAGTTTTTACTTCTTTTCGTGTTGTATCTCAAACAAATGATTACGATGATTTTATAGGTAGTTTTTATGCTTATTCATCCAATAAAAACACAAAGGAACCAATAGTTCATATCTTAAAAAAGAACGATCAGTTTTATTATAAAACGAATAAATCATCGGATTCTATCTTCCACAAAATAGATAAAATTTACTTAAACGAGCTGAAGGATAATTTCCATAAGTCAATGCCAAAACAAACCTTAATCCTATCGGATAATCATGATTTTTATATTTATTGTACAATATCAAAAGTTGAAGGCAATCAACTTTATTTTAAATCAACTTTTTTCATAGCGACTATTATTGGTTCAATTAGGGTTTTTAAATATGATTAATTTTTCATAAACTAATGTAAATTGTTCGCTCAACTTTAGTGAGAGGTGTGAGTCCATGGCATTATGTTGTAGATTTAATACAGGAAGATTACACGGCCAATGTGCCAATAACTCCAGCTCAAATAAATACCGCTAATTTAAAGCCTAAAACATCAGCTTCTAATTGTAATTAATTATGCTACCACTTATAAATATTGTCTTTTGGATTACTTTAATTTTTGTATTGAAATTCTTGTTATTCTATTTGCCAAAAAAATTATTTTGGTCAAAACTAAAAAAAAATGTTTACCGGACAATTATTGTGTTTTTAGTTATTGTTGGTCTTAACATTACATCTTATAATAATGGTATAGGCAATTATTTACTTGGAACTTATAATTATTGCTACAGCAACAATAATTATAAGTTCCAAGATTGTGAGTTACTTTTTAAACAAGTCTCTTTTAATGGTATAGAAAAAGGTTTTGAACGTTACAAGAAAGAAGGAAGATTAGAGCCTAACGATAAGCTATATCGTAATTTCAAAAAAACTTATCTATTCTTTTGGCTTTGGTATGATTATGCCATGAACCCAAAATGGGATTTGGATTATTTGCCACCTAATCAAAATAAATGATTTTCCTTAAAAATGTTTCTTGAATTATGAAATCGCACATTTCAATTCCCATTGAGATTTGTCAATGGAAATTCAGGATACAATATCACTAACCCTTGATTTAAACAAGGAATATGGAAAGTGTGAATATTATTGACATCAAATATTCAAATTTAAATACTTTAAAAAAGATAGCAGTTCTAATTTTTTTGTTAATTCCTTTAACAAACGGCAAAGTTTTTATACTTAATGGAATTGCAATCACATTTCAGTTCTTTAACCTTATAATTAGATCCCTTACTGAAGGAATAGATACAGGTTATCTGAATGAGATTATATTAATAATTATCGCTCTAACTTCTGTTATTCTAATGCTTAACAAAAAATTATTCATAATTGGCTCAACAGTCAGCGTTTTGTGGCTTCTCTATATTTCAAAATCATAATTTATATGGAAATTACAGTTTGTGATTCCGCTTATAATTTATTTATTGACATTAATATATATTAAAGTTAAGATATTTAAGAAAGTATCAAAAAATTAGAGTTTTAACTATTGTAAGTTCAAGTAATATTCGCCTCATCATCATACATTGGAAAATATACCATTGGTCAAGGTGCCACTCCTGCTGCATTTGGTGAATATATAAGAAATATGAATTTGCCGCAAGGAAGCACTTTGACTACGACCACAGGAAGTCAATCGTCAAATAATAACAGATCCTGTAACTAATTCCAAAGTAAAATGAGAAAAATAAAATTCGCAATTATCTTATCATTATTAGCTTTTATGTCAATAACCAAAAGTGGTGAACACGTCAATATGCCTATGATATTTGGATTGATTATTTCGATTGGATATATCTTTTCAGATGATTTTTATCATTTTATTCTTCCTGCATTGGCATTGATTGGAGTTTGTTTAATCTTCCTATCATTTTATAAGAAGAAAAAAAAATTAATTTTATATGGCTATATATTGACTTATGCAATGATTATAGGTTTGCTTTCCGATGAAAAAGTCTACGTTCATTTTATGAAACAATGGTATTTTTTTATGTCAACAATAGTTTACATCTCGTTGTCTATATATGTACTTATTATGTTGTTCCTTGAGTGTGATTTGAAGATAGAAAAAGAATATAACTAACCCTTTATTAAAATTATATTTTGATGATGTATTTGGCCTGATCGAGTGATTTGTTGCGTTAATTTAATAAATTCGATTTTTCGATATAGGGAGCTATAGTTACAATTTATGCCGACCAACCTGATCCTGATAACCCTAACAGAGATTCGTGGTTAGGTGATGTTGGTCATTCATTCATTACAATAACACAAGGAAGCAATCAAGCTTCATTTGGATTTTATCCTGCCTCCGGTATAGGCTACTTTTCACCAACGGATGGGACTATGGAATATAATGAAGAACATGCAACTCGGAATAAAAACATTAATTTTAAAATTATGTTAAACCACAATTTAAAAAGAAAACATGAATCGAATTATCCTATTTTTTATATCTCTTTTTTTCTTTAATTGCTCTGCTCAAAAGGACATTACGTCTGATAAAAGATTGATAGAAGAATTTGTAGAAGATGTTTTGTTGTCTAGAACTTCTGAAAATAAAGATTTAGAACACTATTTAAATATTTATAATGTTAACGAATTTGAAAAGAAAAGACAGCTCGAAGTTATAAATTACTATATTTTTTAGGAACACAGGAAACAATAAAATCATTTAGTGATATAAACTTTAAAATCTATAATTATAAAGAAGCGATAAAATATTCTTATATGCAGTCTTCTATATCTTTTAAAAACATAGACTATAATGACCTGAATGATGTGTATTTCGTCATATTTGACAATAATAAAGATCAGGTGTTTACATATGTTAATTCCTAAAGTGATTATTGGTGAAAATCAAACTTTTATGGGAGAAGAGGAGTTGCTAAAATCAAAAGGTGTTGAAGTGGTCGTTATGGATAATGATACGTGCAAATCTATGATGAAAGATTTCATCAAAGCACAGCCTCAATTGTGGAATGAAGATATTGGAGCGTAATTAAAACGTATAGATTTTATTCGGCGTCACACAGTAATCCAAGGAGACATCGCTATCAAAAATACCGTCAATTTTTTCTTCGGCTTCAAAAAAAGACAGACCTATTTTAATCGTTTCAGCCTTGCATTCTGATAGAAATTTATCATAAAATCCCTTTCCATACCCAATTCTGTGCCCTTGTTTATCAAACGCTAAAAGAGGTACAAATACAAGATCTATTTTATCGGATGTGATCTCAATGCCATCGATCGGTTCAGGTATGTTGTATTGGTTCTTTTTGATGACCGTATTGTCGGTAAGCAAATAGTGCGTCATCTTCAAGGTCTCAAAATCGGTCTTTGAGATGACAATGTTTTTGTCCTTACCAGATAGAATGTTGAGAATATATTCCGTATTGATTTCCTTGTGTTCTGTGATACTTAAAAACAAGTGATAGAAGGAATGGTTCCAGATGTCAAGTGTCAATAACTGATTTGCAATGGCCAGACTATGATCTTCAATGGCGTCATGGGATAATGCACTGCGAAGCGTTTTGTATTTTTTACGCAATTCGGGTTTAGTCATATGGTGCAACGGAAGATTGAAAAATATTATAGTTTAGATTTATAGCATCTCAATGCTTCACACGCGTCGTGACGTGGAACAGCGCATCGCCCTGATAGACCAACGGAGCCTCATTAAGATTGATGACATAGCCTTCTATGGTTGATTTTACCTCATGGTATATTTTGCCATAGGGATCCGTTATCTGACCAAGAACATCATCAACTTTCACATGTGAATTTATTTTGATTAAGGCTTTGAACATGCCAGATTGTTTGGCTCTCAACCATTTGCTTTCTTCAACAAAGACGGTTGGCATTTTCGGCGGAATCGATTTGAGTTTTGAGTTGAGCATTCCATAATGTTCCAGTACGCGTTTTGCACCTTCAACACCAGCTCTTGAAATGCTATTGTCAACAAAAAATGATTTTCCTCCTTCAAAAAGGAGCGCGGGTTTTCCTAAATTAAAACAGGTGCTTCTAAATGTTTTTGAAATATGATTGGAATATAGGACGAAAGGCGGACTGAACACTTTGGCCAAATCTTCTAGATCAGGCTGATCGCGCACAATCCTGATTTGTGCGGCATTGAATCGACTTGCGCCACCCGTATGAAAATCCATAATTAAATCAACATCTGGGAGAATTTCGTTGGTCAACCGATGGGCTACACGGCTCGCCAAAGATCCGTTGGGATATCCGGGGAACATTCTGTTGAGATCACGCCCATCCGGAAAGGCGCGACTGCTGTTCAAAAACCCAAAAACGTTGATGATGGGCATACAAATAATCGTACCGCGCTTCGGTTTATTGATTTTTCTGGCGATGATCTGTCGGACAATATCGACCCCATTAATTTCATCACCATGAATCCCTGCTGAAAATAAAATAGTTGGACCAGGCTTTTTGGAACGTTCCACAATGACAGGGACTTCAATTCTGGTTGCTGTATGAAGTTTAGCAATATTAAAATTGATCTCTTTCGAGGTTCCCAGAGGAATTTCGTGACCTAAAATGGTAATAATATCTTTATACTCTGATGTCATAAATGTTACACGTTGCGCTCAATGTATCTAATGATACTTTTTGCGATGTCTTTTTTGGTGGCAGCTTCAATACCTTCCAATCCTGGAGATGAATTCACCTCTAAAATCAAAGGGCCGCGTGCCGATTGTAGCATATCTACACCACACACGCCAAGTCCTAAAGATTTGGCAGCCTTCAAGGCCGCATTTTCTTCCTCATCGGTTAATTGAATGATATCCGCAGTTCCGCCACGATGCAAATTAGAACGGAATTCGCCTTCTTTTCCTTGACGTTTCATGGCGCCAACGACATTGCCATCAACAATAAATGCTCTAATATCAGCACCTTTAGCTTCTTTAATAAATTCTTGGACGATTACCCGTGCTTGTAACCCGTTGAAGGCTTCAATAACAGATTCTGCTGCGTTGTTGGTCTCTGCCAAAACCACTCCCAAACCTTGTGTTCCTTCCAATAATTTGATGACTAATGGTGCGCCTCCCACATATTCAATCACTTCAGATACATCTTTGGTATAATTGGAAAAGACTGTTTTTGGCATCCCCAAGCCTGCGCGAGAGAGCACTTGTAGACTTCTTAATTTATCTCTAGAACGTACCAAGGCCTGCGATTCAACCACAGAAAATGTTTTCATCATTTCAAACTGTCGTACCACAGCGGTACCGTAAAAAGTGACGGATGCACCGATTCTAGGAATAACGGCATCGATATTTTCAAGGACTTTTCCCTTATAGAGAATGCCAGGATTTTTCTTTTCAATGATGATATCGCACTTTAAGGGATCAATAATTTGAACCGTATGTTTTCGTTGGGTAGCGGCCTCCACCAAACGTTTTGTAGAATATAGGTTAGGGTTTCGGGATAATATTACTATGTTCATTTTTTCTTTTGATTATAAGATACATCTTTATGGGTCACGTCAACAACAAACTTTTTAGTTAAAAACTTGCGACCGATCAATATGGGATATTTCATGTCATCGCGCGTGCTTAAGGTTAACGAAATGCTGTATTTTTTATTGAATAAAATAATGGTGGTTTTCACTTTATAGCGTTTCTGAACAACACCATTACTGCTCTTCACCTTTGCGGTTGAAAATGTCTTAAATCTTATTTCCTTTCCGTTGTAATGAGGATGATCCTTGTCGTAAAATACGCAGACCAATTCATCTTCTATCACAATAACCTTATGGCAATGAATGGATGAGGTATAAGCGCCAGTATCAATTTTAATGTCAATATCGAACAAATCTAGTAGGGGAAAATCACCTTTATCAATTCGTCCAATTACTTTTTTGGGCATTTCAAAATCTATTGTTGAGTGCGCAAGGTAATCAAAAAAGAAATGAAACAAAATGCTATTTCAGCACTTCTTATGATGGGTTTTTAACGTCGCTACCATCGTGAAACGTAAAATGTTTTGTTATAAATACTATCTTTGAGACATGGATAAACCTACCTTGGACATACAATTGCAAACCCTCCCAAATCAGCCAGGGGTGTATCAATATTTTGATGCCAATGGTAAAATTCTTTATGTAGGGAAAGCTAAAAATTTAAAAAAACGCGTCAGCTCTTACTTTACTAAAAATCATGATTATGGCAGGATCAAGGTCATGGTCAAGAAGATTGTAACCATCAAGCATATTGTGGTAGAAACCGAGACCGATGCGCTACTGCTTGAAAATAATCTCATAAAAAAGTACCAGCCGCGGTATAATATTCTTTTAAAGGATGACAAATCCTATCCTTGGATCTGTCTTAAAAACGAACGTTTTCCACGCATATTTCCCACACGGCGTATGATTAAGGACGGCTCTGAATATTTTGGTCCTTACACCAGTATGAAAACCGTTCATACCCTGTTGGATCTCATAAAAGGACTGTACCAACTCCGCACCTGCAACTACGACCTGTCGGACGATAAAATTCAAGCTGATAAATATAAGGTGTGTTTGGAATATCATCTGGGCAATTGCAAAGGACCTTGTGAAGGCTTGCAATCGGAGACCGATTATCACGATAATATTGCTTCTATTCGTGAGATCTTAAAAGGGAATTTTAAGGATTCCATGCACCAGTTTAAACAGCAAATGAAGAATCATGCTGAAGTGATGGAGTTTGAGCAGGCCCAACGAATTAAGGATAAAATGGAAGTCCTTGAGAAATATCAGTCAAAATCAACGATCGTCAATCCCAAAATAAGCAATGTCGATGTGTTTTCCATAATTTCTGATGACGCTTTTGGTTACGTCAATTTTTTGCAGCTATCCTATGGGTCTATCATCCGATCGCACACCATGGAAATCAAAAAGAAGCTGGAGGAAACCGATGAAGAAATACTTCAGTTGGCGGTCATCGAGATCAGGCAGCGTTTCAATTCTAATTCTAAAGAAATCTATGTGCCTTTCGAGATGGATTTCGGTGATGCATTTAAAGTGACCATTCCAAAATTGGGAGACAAAAAACGTATTTTAGAACTGTCTGAACGCAATGCGAAGTATTACAGAATGGAGCGCTTTAAGCAAGTAAAAATCATAGATCCGGACCGACATACCAAACGTATTATGGCGCAAATGAAGACGGATTTAAAATTAAGGGAGGAACCGCGACATATTGAATGTTTTGACAATTCGAATATCCAAGGTACGAATCCTGTGGCAGCGTGCGTTGTATTTAAGGATGGCAAGCCTAGCAAGAAGGATTATAGACATTTTAACATTAAAACTGTTGTCGGTCCAGACGATTTTGCATCCATGGAAGAAGTGGTGTACAGACGTTACAAGCGCTTATTGGATGAAGATCAGCCCTTGCCGCAACTTATTATCATTGATGGCGGGAAAGGGCAATTGTCTGCGTCGCTTAAAAGTTTGGATGCCTTGGACTTAAGAGGAAAAATAGCAATCATCGGAATAGCGAAGCGTTTAGAAGAATTATTCTATCCCAATGATCCAATTCCCTTATATTTGGATAAGAAAAGCGAAACGCTTAAGATCATTCAGCAATTAAGAAACGAAGCGCATCGCTTTGGAATTGAACATCATAGGAACAGGCGAAGTAAAGGCGCCTTTACCACAGAACTGGAAACAATTGCAGGTATCGGTGAACAGACTATTGTTGAGTTGATGAAACAGTTTAAGACCGTTAAGCGCATCAGCAAAGCATCTCTTGATGAATTGAAACCTGTTATCGGTGAATCGCGAGCACAAAAAATAATTCAATTTTATTCTAATAAAAAGTCATAGTTTGTTTAAAAAACTGCCCTTTATTTTTATGTGTATCGCCATCATCAGTGTATCTATGGTGGCTCAAACAACGGTGCAAGAAAAGCAACCTAAAGTTGGACTGGTCTTGAGCGGAGGCGGAGCTAAAGGATTTGCGCATATTGGTGTACTGAAGCTGTTGGACAGTATGAATATAAAGGTTGATTATGTTGCTGGGACAAGTATGGGTGCCATTATCGGATCTTTATATGCGTCCGGCTATACAGGTAAACAGTTAGATTCTATTTTTAACAGTTTGGATTTCGACGATGTCATCAATGACAATATTCCAAGAGCGGCAAAAACATTTTATGAACAGGAGAATGCTGAGAAATATGCGGTTAATCTCCCGTTTGAAAAATTTAAGATCAAATTGCCATCAGCCTTATCTAGAGGCCAGAATGTCTTTAATCTGTTATCTAAATTAATGCTTCCGGTGTCTGAAATCAGTGATTTTAGCAAATTGCCCATTCCCTTCTTTTGCATGGCGACCAATATTGAAACAGGGGAGCCAATCATGTTGCAAGAAGGTAATTTGGCGCAGGCCGTAGCTGCAAGTGGCGCCTTACCGTCTTTGTTTCAACCTGTCGTAATCGGCGACCACATATTAATTGATGGGGGTGTTACAAATAACTACCCCATTGACGAGTTGCGATCCAAAGGGATGGATTTCATCATCGGTGTTGATGTGCAGGATGGTTTGGCGGGACGAAAAGATCTCAATTCAGCACCTGACATATTGCTTCAGATCAACAATTATAGGACGATCAATGATATGAAGATCAAAGCAGAGAAAACGGATATTTATATTAAACCCGATATTACCAACTTCTCGGTGATTTCGTTTAGTGAAGGTAAAAACATCATTGACGCTGGGGAGACTGCGGCACTCAAAAAATACCATGATTTGAGTTTATTGCCTAAAAACAAGGAAAGCCAGAGAGCACCGCTAAAAAGCATTGCGACTGATAGCATCCGCATCAACAATATTAATTTTGTTGGCAATAATCGATATACACGATCGTATCTTTTGGGAAAACTAAAATTAAAGCCGAATTCAACTGTGAGCTATGTTGATTTTAACCGAGGTGTTAATAATATTGTCGCTACCAATAATTTCGATACGTTTCAATATGAATTTTATCAATCAGAAGGAGAAGAGGGCTATAACATGGACGCCACTTTGGTTGAAAACGCCATCACTACATTCTTAAAGCTGGGCATTCATTATGACGACTTATATAAAAGTGCGGCATTAGTAAATCTTACCAAAAAACGACTGCTGTTAGATAATGATGTGGCGTCGTTGGATGTCATACTTGGTGATAATGTGCGTTATAATTTTGAATATTATATTGACAAGGGCTTCTATTGGAGCATTGGTCTAAGATCGCGATACAATCAATTTCAAAAAAATGTCAGTGCAGAATTTTATGTAGATCAAAATCCGGATGCCGTAATAGGGTTAAACCAATTGGAAGTTGAGATACAGGACCAGACCAATCAGTTTTATCTCCAAACACTATTTAAAAAAGATTTTGCGTTAAGCCTTGGTGTGGAGCATAAACGATTGGAAATTAAATCGGAGACGCTCAATACATCACCTACCAATGGAGAGGTGTTTTTTGAAAATACGGATTACGTAAGTTTATTCGGAACGTTAAAATTAGATTCTTATAGCAATAAATTTTTTCCAAAAAGCGGTTTCTATTTTAGCGGCGACTTTCATTTTTATGCCTATGCGTCCCACTTTAACGAAGATTTTACGCAGTTTTCCATCGCCAAGTCAGATTTAGGATATGCATTTTCACCGTTAGATAAGTTGGCAATTAATATCACAGCGCAGGGAGGCTTTAGAATTGGTGAAAATACTCCCTCGTCGCTCAATTTCGCATTGGGAGGCTATGGTCGTAATTTTATCAATAATTACACATCTTTTTATGGCTATGATTATTTGGCCTTGAGCGGAAATAGTTTTGTAAAAACAACCTTATCATTTGACTATGAAATTTTCCGTAAAAATCACATCACCCTTGCTGGGAACATTGCAAACGTTGAAGACAATCTCTTTGATACTGGGGAATGGATTAAAAAAATCGATTATGGCGGGATTGCAGTTGGGTATGCCATAGAGACCTTTTTAGGTCCCATTGAGGCCAAATATACCTATTCGCCAGAGTTGAAGGACAGTATTTGGTTTTTTAATGTAGGTTTTTGGTTCTAGACCGAAGTCAAGTCCATTGTGGGTCGTCTCGTAGTATATTCATTGAGTAAGATCCTCTTTCAGGTTTACAAAAATTGATGTTGTAAGATTATGCTTTGCAGAAGGTTAAAATTATAAAAAATACGTGTTAAATTCTTAAAAATTGAGCATTATTGTATCTTTATAAAACGTGTAAAGTTTTGGGATCATTCAGTCCAGACGATTTAAATCTAATGTAAATACTTATAAAATGCCATTCTATCATAAGTTAGGAACCATTCCACACAAGCGACATACGCAATTTCGCAAGCCAGATGGAAGTTTGTATTCTGAACAGCTATTCGGAACCATCGGCTTTGATGGTATGTCAACCAACAGCTACCACGAACAGCGGCCAACTCAAGTAAAGGAGATTAGAAAACAGTATAGCGTAGCACCTAAAATAGCCAAAGCGAACAGCATACAGTCTTACCGCTTTAGAGGCTTTCAGGTAGCACCTGAAAATGATTATTTGGAAAGTCGAAAAACAATACTGACGAATAGTGACTGTAGCATCATTCTCGCGGCGCCCAAACATTCCACAAGAGATTATTTTTATAAAAACACTGATGCAGACGAATTGATTTTCGTTCACAAAGGCACCGGCAAATTGCGAACCCATCTCGGCAATCTCGATTTTAAATATGGGGATTATTTAGTGGTGCCGAGAGGTATCATCTATAAAATTGATTTTGATACAGAAGACAATCGGTTGTTTATTGTAGAATCCAAACGTCCCATATACACTCCAAAACGCTATCGTAATTGGTTCGGTCAGTTATTGGAACATTCCCCTTTTTGCGAACGCGATCTTCGGCAGCCGCAGGAGTTGGAAACTTACAATGAATCGGGAGACTTTTTAATGAAAGTCAAAAAGCAAGACGATATGTTTGAAATGGTCTATGCCTCACATCCTTTTGATGTGGTGGGCTACGACGGTTATAATTACCCTTATGCGTTCTCAATTCACGATTTCGAACCCATTACAGGACGCATCCATCAACCGCCTCCAGTGCACCAAACCTTTGAGACCGATGCCTTTGTGGTGTGTAGTTTCGTGCCTCGATTGTATGATTACCACCCTCAAAGCATCCCAGCACCTTACAATCATAGTAACATAGATAGTGATGAGGTTTTATACTATGTCGATGGCGATTTTATGAGCCGTAATGATGTCGATGCCGGACATATATCGTTACATCCGTCGGGAATTCCTCACGGGCCACACCCAGGATCTGTAGAACGTAGTATCGGAAAAGTAAGAACAGATGAATTGGCAGTCATGGTAGACACCTTCAAACCCTTAAAATTGACAGAAGAGGCAATGAAAATTGCTGATGAAGATTATTTTAAATCTTGGTTAGATCATTAATTAGAGAAGAGAAATGATAAGACATAATTACAAGAATCTTAAGATTTGGAATTTAGGTATTGAGATTGTGGATGATGTTTTTAATATATTGAGCGAATTTCCAAAAGACGAAAAATTTGGTTTAAGTTCTCAAATAAGTAGATGTTCTGTTTCAATACCAAGTAACATTGCGGAAGGTTCCGCAAGAACAGACAAGTCTTTTTCTCATTTCATCGATATTTCTCTTGGGTCATCTTTTGAACTCGAGACTCAATTGATAATCGCTTTTAAACGAAACTACATAACAATAGAAAATCTAACACAAATACAAGAAAAGATAAAAGAATTCCAGAAAATGACCATGAGTTTCCAAAACAAGCTTGAATCCTTTTCTCTATTCTCTTCTCTCTAATCTAAAAACAAATGAACAAAGACATAAAATCAGTAGAATACGGACTTGAAAAAATATTTGAGGGCGCACAAGACTTTCTCCCCTTATTAGGAACAGACTATGTAGAATTCTATGTAGGCAATGCCAAGCAAGCCGCACACTTTTACAAAACAGCATTCGGCTTTCAGTCGTTCGCATACAAAGGCCTGGAGACTGGCTCGCGAGACGAAGTTAGTTACGTGCTCAAACAAGATAAAATTCGCTTGGTGCTGACGACACCCTTAAACAGTAAATCAAAAATCAACGATCATATCGTAAAACATGGTGATGGCGTTAAAGTTGTGGCGCTTTGGGTTGAGGATGCTAGAAGTGCTTACGAAGAAACCACCAAGCGTGGCGCAAAATCGTACATGGAACCAAAAGTTGAAAAAGATGAACATGGCGAAGTCGTCAGAGCAGGAATTTATACCTATGGTGAAACGGTTCATATGTTCGTAGAGCGCAAAAACTATAAAGGTGCTTTTATGCCAGGATTTACCAAATGGGAAAGTGACTACAACCCAGAACCAGTCGGACTTAAATTTATCGACCACATGGTTGGCAACGTAGGTTGGGGACAAATGAACACTT
>JBBSOJ010000052.1:0-15085 GCA_038259855.1 Flavobacteriales bacterium | reverse complement strand
ATTTTTCTCTATTGAACGTGTTGGAGATATGCACTTCAACCACAGGCGTTTTGATGGCTTTGACAGCATCGCCTATTCCTACAGATGTGTGCGTATAGTCCGCGGCATTCAGTATAATTCCATCATATAAAAACCCTACCTCCTGTAATTTATCTATCAGTTCACCCTCCACATTCGACTGAAAATGTTCTAATGACACCTTTGGATATTTCCTTTGCAATGTTTCTAAAAATTCAGTAAACGACAAACTCCCATACAACTCCGGTTCGCGTGTACCCAACAAATTGAGATTAGGTCCATTGATAATTATTAGTCTTTTCATAATGTAAATGTATTTAAAAATAGGCACAAAAAAAACCACTTGCTAACAAGTGGTTCTAAAAATTCATTGATAAAAATTATAATTTGTATAACAAACCGAACTGTGCAGTTGCAAAAAAGTTATTAAATACATTGAGATTTGCATTGAACGACGATCGACTCTCGGCACCTTCTTCATCAGCCTTGGCAGAATTGTAAGAGAGTATATCGGAAAGAACAAAACTGATAGCAAATCTTTCTGTTACGAAATAATTTAAACCCAAACCTAAATTTGCGCCGAAACCATTTGCTTTCCGATCATCTGTACCATCGATACCATCATCATAATTAGTGCCACTATAATTAACACCTAACTCTCCATAAGTCTTAAAACGTTCACCAAGATCTAGAAAATAATAGCGTCCAAACACCCCTACGTTGTAACCAGTCAATTTCTCTTCGAACGTTTGATTTTGAGATTCTATTTCATCTTTAAATGAAGATAAACCCAATTGTGCACCAACAGCGAATTCTTCAGAAACAAAATAGCCAACTTTAGGCGTAAAATTGAATCCAGACTCAGTAGTGACGGGTTCATTGTTATTTTTATTCGAAAAATAACTAAATGTGCCTTCTAGAAATACGTCGCCTTGATCAAAACCATAAGTTTTTTCATCCTCTTGAGCGGTTACATTAGATACTCCAAAGACTGCAAGAGCAGCCATTACAATTAATTTTTTCATAAAATTTAAGTTTTAAAATTGATTTGTGCAAACTAACCGCTTTTTTTCTGTAATTGAAAAACTTTATGACAGTTATTAACATTTTTATAAACAAATAAATTTATTTGATTGATTATAAACAGTTTATAAATTCAGTTATTAACAAATTTTATTGTGATTAGGAATTTCATGTCAGGATTGTTTTAATAAAATTGCTAAAATTAAACTACTTTTACCTTATATGAATTGGCAGAATGCATTAACTGATTATAAACACTTTTTGAGAATCGAACGTGGTCTTTCAAAGAACTCGATCGTTAGTTATGACTTTGATTTAATGAAATTGGTTAAATTTCTTCAATTGAACGATATTCAAATATCGCCTTTAGATATATCCCACAACGTCCTTCAAGAATTTATATATTCTGTAGCAAAAACTCACAATGCCAGATCCCAATCTCGGATCATTTCAGCTTTGCGCAGTTTTTTTAGTTACTTGGTGTTCGAAGATTACCGCAAAACCAATCCTCTCGATCTTATAGAGTCTCCAAAAATTGGCAGAAAATTACCCGACACTTTGAGTATTGAGGATATTGATGCCCTGATAGCAGCGATTGATCTTACCCGCCAATACAATGGAATCTATTTAGGAGAGCGCGATCGCACAATATTAGAAACGCTCTATAGCTGCGGTCTTCGTGTAAGCGAATTAACAGATCTTAAAATTTCGGATTTATTTTTTGATGAAGGTTTTATTAAGGTCACCGGAAAAGGTGATAAACAACGTTTCGTTCCAATAGGTTCTGCAACACAATCCATCATTGTAAGATATATTGAGGACATAAGATCTGCAATTACCATACAATCGGACCATACAGATACACTTTTTCTGAATCAGCGCGGTTCTAAATTGACCAGAGCCATGATCTTTACAATCATCAAACGACTTGCGGCAGGCATCCAATTGAACAAGACGATTTCCCCACACACGTTTAGACACTCCTTTGCGACCCACCTTTTGGAAAACGGTGCAGATTTAAGGGCGATTCAAATGATGCTTGGTCATGAAAGTATCACCACTACGGAAATTTACATGCACGTAGACCGCAGTCACTTAAAGGAAGTGTTGAATAAATTTCACCCCAGAAAATAATTCCACTTTAACGATGATTTTTGACATTTAATCGTTAATTTTGTTACGCTATTAATTTCAACAACGTGTTTAACCTATGATCTTCGAACCGAAATCATTACTCGACGATTCCGCAAACACACCATTGGATATCATAAAGTATCATTATGCTTTAGAAAATTCAGAAATTGGTGTATGGGAATGGGATATTGAATCTAATAAAATATACCATTCTGATCAGCTAAAGAAAATCTTTGGCTATAAAAATACCAATATTGATATCACTGATGTCGATTGGAAGTTCAGAATTCATCCAGAAGATATAGACCTACTTGTCAGAAAAGTTGACGCACATCTCAAGAATATAACTGATGAGTATCGCAGCGAACACCGTATTTTGAGTCAAGATGGCTCTTACAAATGGGTGTTTGATTGTGGTAAAATCGTTTCTTTCGATTTTAGTAAAAGACCCACGCGCTTGATAGGAACCACTATTGATATCACGCAACGGAAAATCGATGAGGAAAGTGTCAAACAAAGTTTGAGCATTATCACAAATCAAAACAAAAAGCTTACCAATTTTGCACATATCGTTACGCACAATCTTAAAGAGCATGCCGGTAATTTTGAAAGTCTCTTAAACTTTTATGGTGACACGGACGATATTCAAGAGAAAAATGACATCGCCAAACATTTAAGAACAGTTTCTGATTCGCTAACTAAAACCATAGAGAATTTACGAATCATTGTTTCTAAACAATCCAATAGAAAAATAGAAATCAAGCCGCTCAACATTCATGATTATGTTATAAAAGTGATGAATCTTTTAGAACTTGATATTTTGAGCAAAAAAGCAACCATCATCAATAATGTTGACAGGGGCCTTGAATTATATAGCAACGAAGCATATTTAGAAAGTATCATTCTGAATTTGGCCTCCAATGCTTTAAAATACTCGCATCCGGATAGATCCCCCATCATCAAAATTGAGTCGATTCTCCTTTCTGACGAGATTAAGATCAATATTCAAGACAATGGTTTAGGAATTGATTTAGATAAATTCGGTAAGGAAATTTTCGGTCTGTATAACACCTTTCATGGCAATGAAAATGCTGAAGGCATTGGTCTTTATATTACCAAAAGCCAAATTGAATCTTTGGGAGGAACCATTGATGTAGAAAGCACGATTAATGTAGGAACAACCTTTACCATCTCTATAAAACCAAAAAAAATCCAGTTAATATAACTGGATTTTTTTTTATATATAGTTTATTGAACTTAACTACTTCGCAATATTTACAGCACGGGTTTCTCTAATGACGGTCACTTTCACCTGCCCTGGATACGTCATATCCGTTTGTATTTTCTGTGAAATCTCAAAAGATAAATTAGCCGCCTGTTCATCAGAAACACGCTCACTTTCTACCATAACCCGTAATTCACGACCTGCTTGTATGGCGTAAGCTTTATTGACACCATTAAAGCCAAAAGCAACATCTTCAAGATCTTTTAAACGTTGGATGTAAGAATCCAAAACTTGACGTCTAGCGCCTGGTCGTGCGCCAGAAATCGCATCACAAACCTGAATGATTGGAGATAACAACGTGGTCATTTCAATTTCATCATGGTGGGCACCGATGGCATTACAAATTTCTGGTTTTTCACCATATTTTTCAGCCCATTGCATACCCAATATCGCGTGCGGTGTCTCCATATCGGCTTCAGAATCTGGCACTTTTCCAATGTCATGCAATAAACCTGCACGTTTAGCCAATTTTGGATTTAAGCCTAATTCGGCAGCCATCACACCACAAAGCTTCGCAACCTCACGTGAATGCTGTAATAGGTTTTGTCCGTAAGACGAACGGTATTTCATTCGACCTACCAATTTTATCAATTCTGGATGTAACCCATGAATACCTAAATCGATCACAGTCCGTTTTCCAACCTCAATTATTTCTTGTTCTATCTGCTTTCTGGTTTTCTCAACAACTTCTTCGATTTTAGCAGGATGAATTCGGCCATCCGTCACTAACTTATGAAGAGATAAACGAGCAATTTCACGTCTCACGGAATCAAAGCATGATAGTATGATGGCCTCCGGTGTATCATCAACAATAATTTCCACACCTGTCGCCGCTTCAATGGCACGAATATTTCGTCCTTCTCGACCGATGATTCGACCTTTAACATCATCCGATTCAATATTAAATACGGATACACAATTATCAATGGCCTCTTCCGTACCAATACGCTGAATGGTGTTGATGATGATTTTTTTCGCTTCTTGTTGCGCTGTTAGTTTGGCTTCTTCGATAGAATTCTGAACAAAGCCCATGGCATCGGATCGTGCCTCATTTTTTAAGGATTCTATCAGCTGTGATTTTGCCTCTTCCGCGGACAATGCAGAGATGACTTCCAATTGTTTGATTTGGCTCTTATGCGCCTTTTCAACTTCCTCTTTTTTCTTTTCTAAAAACTCCAATTTAAAGTCACTATCCTTGATTTTATCTTCAAGCTCTTGACTTAATTTTTTGTTTTTAGCCAGCTCACTCGCAATTTGGGATTCTTTATCTCGCGTTCTTTTTTCTGATTCTGCCATTTTCTTATCACGAGATAAAATAACGGTTTCGTGCTCTGCTTTGAGCTCAATAAATTTTTCTTTCGCCTGAAGCAGTTTATCCTTTTTTATAGATTCTCCATCAGCTTTGGCTTGTTTAAGTATTGATTTGGCTTCACCTTCTGCGTTTTGGATAATTTTAGAAGCATTGGTTTTCTCTAATGATTTTGCGATGATATATCCTATGATAAGACCTAATACGAGGCCTCCAACAATCATTAAAATTGTATTCGTTTCCATTTCTAGTTTAGTTTAGTTTTAATTTTGAATTGCTTCAAAATGCCTGCAATTGCGCAGGGTACGTTATGCGGCAGTCACTTCCATTAGAACTTTAGCCACAATTTCTCGTTCCCAAATCCTGAATGCGGAGATGAGGATGGTTAGGTCGATTCAAACAAAACAGCGTTTAAATTTTACCAAAAAAAAAGCCTACATCAGCTCGGATTTTGTATAAACTCCTTAAAAACATGTTTAGGGCTAACAAACTGATCAAAAATCCGTTCGAAGACGGCTCGATTTTACAGCTTAAACTCACCCTTTTTAAAGAAATAACGTTGAGTTTATCAAAAAAATTAACTAATGTAGGCAGTAACCTATATATTTTAAAGAACGTTAAGAGATTAAATGTTTCTGAAGCAAGTCGTTCAACCCAGACAATCTGTTATGCACATCTTCATTAACATACTCTTTATCTATCGATTTTTGCTCTACTCGAGATGCAAATTGTAAAGCACACATGGCCAACACATCTTGCTTATCGCGAACAGAATAATTTTGCTCAAATTGAGTGATCATTGACTCAATTTCTTTAGCAGCTTTTCTTAAACCTTCCTCTTGGCTTGGTGATATCGTCAACGGATACACTCTATTGGCAATGGAAAGTTTTATTTTGAGCTGTTCAGACATTCTGATCCTTCTTTACACTATTCAGATAATTGAGCGATGCAATGGTCAATATCCTTAATTAGTGAGTTTATTTTGAGCTTGGTTTCTCTTTTGTTATCATCACTGCCCAACATTGAATTTGCAATTTTGAGTGATTCATATTTATCAATCCATGAGGACAATTCCTCTTGTTGTTGGATTATTTTTTGCTGATGTCTTGATAGTTCTTCAGAAAGCTTCACATTGGTCTGTTGTAAGACATCTTGTTTATGTAAAACTTTGCTGATTTTATTTTCCAAAGAATCAACAATTTCTTCAATTTTACTCATGTACAAATTTCAATACTGATGAAACAAAGTTAACATACCAAAGTCAATAATCACAATTCTTTTACAATAAATTTCAAAAAAAAGCATTAAATAAAAATAGAGTTCTTAATTATCAAGACCTAAACTGACAGTTGCGCCTGATATGAAAAAAATGCACCTTTAAAAATAACTGAAAACAGCTTTAACTTATGCCGGTTTTATCACCGGTAACTTCAAACTTTTTAATATTTTTAGCCCCTCAAACCTAGCTATGAAATACCTTATTACCGCTCTCCTCTTTACACAATTAACATTCTCCCAAGTAGAGTATCCTAAAGATTATTTTAGAAGTCCGCTTGACGTCACCTTGGTTTTGTCTGGCTCATTTGCCGAATTACGCACCAATCATTTTCATTCAGGATTGGATATCAAAACGCAGCAAAGAACAGGGTTAAATGTGTATGCAGCAGCAGAAGGATACGTCAGCCGGATCAAAATTCAGCATTATGGATATGGGAAAGCACTGTACATTACCCACCCCAACGGCTATACCACTGTGTATGGCCATTTAGATGAATTCTCACCAAAAATCGAAGCGTACCTTAAAGCCAAGCAATATGAAAAGGAAAGTTATGAGATAGAATTGATTCCTCCAATGGAAGATCTGAAAATTGAGTCTAACGACATTGTCGCGTACTCTGGAAATACAGGTGGTTCCGGTGGGCCTCACCTTCATTTTGAAATCAGGGATCAACAAGAACGCACAATCAATCCGCTGTTGTTTGGCTTTGATATTAAAGATTCCAAAGCGCCAACGCTAAAATCGGTCTTCGCGTATCCAAAAGATGAAACGTCAGTTATCAATAACGGCAATTCTCGGGTGGAACTTCGATTGATTCCCACAAAAAACAATGACTATAAAGTGGAAGGCATCACCGCTTTTGGAGAAATAGGCTTTTCCATTGGCTCTTTTGATCAGCTAGATTTGGCCGCTAACAAATGTGGATTGAGCAACATCCAGTCTTTTTTTAATGGCAACAAGAAATTTGAAATGGATTTTTTTCGCTTTTCATTTGATGAATCAAGACACATCAACCGCTTCATCGATTACGATTACTATAAAACCAAACGCACACATCTTCAAAAATTATTTGTGGAACAGGGCAATGTTTTAAGCATGTACCGCGATCTTGATAATGATGGTTATATAAGTGTTGAGGATGGCACATCTTCTGTGTACAAGGTAAGAATTCAAGATTTTGATGGCAATGAGACGTGGTTGACCATTCCTATTGAAGGTAAAAAGCCAGATACTGTTACTCCTGCCCCCAAACCCACGAAGAATTATTACGTTTTTGCTGACCAAGTAACCACCTTAAATGACAAAAATGTGTCCGTATTTTTTCCTGCCAACAGCTTTTATGAAGATACCTTTATAGATTTTAAGGTCAGTAACGACACCCTATATTTAGATAAGGACGTGATCCCACTGCAAAAAAATGTTACCATCCAATATGATATCAGTAACTATAAAGATTCCGAAAAAGACCGGTTGTATATTGCTGAACTCTTGGGATATAAAAAATACCCAAGTTACTTGAGAACAAAACGTCATGATAATAATCTAACGGCCTCTTCAAACGCTTTGGGAACCTATGCATTGGTGCTGGACAATACGAGCCCGAAAATTACACCGGTAAATTTTCAAGATGGTAAATGGTTGAGCAAATTCCGCTATTTGACCTTAAAAATTACGGATGACTTATCAGGTATTGGTAATTTTAGAGCCACCATTAACGGTAAGTTTATCCTAATGGAATATGAATATAAAAACAATCAGTTGACATTTGATTTCAATGACAATGTGGTTACTGATAGTAAAAACGAATTGAAATTGATCGTTACAGATAATGTTGGAAATAGTACTACATTTGAAGCAACTTTTTTTAGAAAATAAAAAACCACCACACTTGAAACATTTCTCAACCTTACTTTTACTTCTTTGTCTTCCATTTCTCGGGTTGAGTCAATCGGCCACCATCAAAGGCGTGATTTTAGATGATGCGCAGTTGCCCATACCAAATGTAAGCATCCAATCGGGTGAGACAGGAACTACGAGCAATGCAAATGGGTATTATGAATTAAAAATACCCGCTGATATTGAGGTTATTGTTGAATTTACGCACGTTTCCTATAAAAAAGTTGTAGCAAAATTCAAGCTGAAGAACGGTCAGGAGCTAGAATTCAATCCTGTAATGGATCTCAACATCGAGCAAATTGCGACGGTAGTCATCAATACGAATACCAGGCAATCTGTAGAAGGCATCGTATCCATTGCGCCAGAAGTACTCCGGACCATCAAAGGCGCCCAGCCAGGTATTGAGAATATTTTAAAGACGCTCCCGGGCGTCAATATCTCGAACGAATTGAGCACACAATATTCGGTGCGTGGCGGTAATTTTGATGAAAACCTTGTTTATGTAAATGAAATTGAGGTGTATCGACCATTTTTGATCCGTTCTGGCCAACAGGAAGGATTGAGTTTTGTAAATACTGATCTTGTACAAAATGTAGATTTCTCGGCTGGAGGTTTTCAAGCCAAATATGGCGATAAGCTTTCATCCGTGCTTGATATTACTTATCGCAAACCGGTGAAATTTGGCGTGAGTGCTGATTTAAGTTTACTCGGTGGAAGTGTTGCCGCTGAAACCGTATCCAAAGATTCAAAATTTACGGGAATTGTTGGATTGCGCTATAGAGATAATAGTCTTGTGTTAAATTCGTTGGAGACCGAAGGCATTGTGAGGCCTGTTTTTGCTGATGCACAGACCTATCTTACCTATAAATTTACAGATAAGTTTCAATTGGATTTTCTTGGTAATATTGGTATCAATAAATATGAGTTTGAACCTCAAAACCGTCAAACCAATTTTGGAACTTTAGATAATCCTTTGGCGCTCTTGGTGTTTTATGAAGGTCGTGAAAAGGATGAATACCAAACTTACTTCGGTGCCTTTAAGGCCAATTATTTTGCAACCGATGATCTTACACTCAAATTGATTGCTTCCACCTTTCATACTACGGAAGAAGAATATTTTGACATTCTTGCGCAATATAGATTAGGCGAAGTGGACAGCAATATTGGAAGCGAGACCTTGGGCGAGGTGGAATTTAGCGAAGGAATCGGAGGCCAACTGACACATGCCAGAAATGACTTGGACGCACTCATCACGAATATCGAACATCGTGGTGATTACAAAAAAGATGATAATACCTTTGAATGGTCCATAAAATATACGCATGAAGATATTCGAGATCGTTTGGTAGAATGGGAAGTTATTGATTCGGCCGGATTTTCCATAAATCCTCCAAATCTAGATTTTTTCAACGATCAACCTTATCAACCAGATCAGGGCCCTTTGGTGGCTTTTCAAAATGTAAGAGCTACAAATCGTGTGCAGATTGATAGAATACAGGCCTTCGCTCAATGGAGTCGACGTGCAATGCTCGGTAATAATGAAGTGTTTTATAATGCTGGCGTTAGAGTCCATAATTGGACTGTCAATGGCGATGGCCTTGAGAGTAATACACAAACTGTTTTTAGCCCAAGAGCACAGTTTGCCATTAAGCCCGATTGGAATAAGGATATGCTGTTCAGGATTGCTGGTGGTTTGTATTATCAACCGCCTTTTTATCGTGAATTGCGTGATTCATCAGGAATCGTTCGCCCGAATGTAAAAGCACAAAAGTCAGTTCACATCGTGCTGGGGAACGAGTACAGTTTTAAAATGTGGGAACGACCATTCAAATTGGTTTCGGAAGCCTATTACAAGAGCATGACGGACGTCAATCCCTACACACTTGAAAATGTACGAATACGTTACAGTGCCAAAAATAATGCGGAAGCCTACGCTTACGGATTGGATTTGAGATTGAACGGCGAATTCGTTCCTGGCACTGAATCATGGTTTAGTTTCGGCTATTTAAAAACAGAGGAAAATATCGACGATCGTGGCTATATTGCCCGACCGACAGATCAGCGTTTGAAATTTGGAATCCTGTTTCAAGACTATGTACCGACCATTCCTGATTTGAAAATGTACCTGAATTTAGTCTACAATACGGGCGTTCCTGGAGGCTCTCCAAGTTATGCGGATCCTTATGAGTATCAAAATAGATTAAGAGACTACAAGCGAGCCGATTTGGGTATTAGTTATGTTTTGGTTGATCAAAATAAAACGTATACTACCGGGTGGAAACGATCTTTTAAGGAATTAACATTGGGGTTCGAGATATTCAATATGTTTGATGTTCAGAATTCGATTACCAACACGTGGGTAAGAGATGTGTATAGTAAACGTCAGTATGCCATTCCTAATTTTTTGACACCACGCGTTTTTAATGTGAGACTTTCAACAAAGTTTTAATGAAAGCACAACGATAGATCGATTAAGAAGGTTTTAGAATTCTAGTGTTTGAAGATCCACGTTTTAATTCAATTGAACCCAAATCTCGAAGTTTTTAAACCAGTGAATAATTAAGTTCTACAGAAATCAGAAAGAACTTCAACAACATAATCCACTTCTTCTATTGTATTGAATTTACTGAACGAGAAGCGAATAGAGGGACGTTTTAAATGCTCATCATCCAGAATTTCGGTCAATACATGCGAATTTTGATTGCTTCCACTGTGACAGGCACTTCCGCGTGAACAAGCGATCCCTTTTAAATCCATCTGAAATTGTAGCATGGATGCTTTTTCCGGTGCCAAGGGTAAACAGACGCTCAACAGCGTATAGGTGCTTTTTTCAGGATCTTCGGAATGTCCATTGAAGGCCACGTTTGGAATCACCGCTTTTAGTGTCTTTATGAAATAACGTTTGAGTTCTTCAATGTGCATTCGCTCTTCTTTCAAATGAATGGAGGACATTGTTAGAGCTTCCTGCATTCCCACGATATTATGAATCGATTCGGTACCCGCACGGTAACCTCGCTCCTGTTCTCCACCAAAGACAGAGGCTTTTAATCCTGAATTCTTTCTGATAAACACAAATCCAATACCCTTGGGACCGTGAAATTTATGGGCACTGGCCACAAGAAAATCAATTGGCATATTAGACAAATCAATATCATAATGACCGATGGACTGCACGGTATCGCTATGAAACAAGGCATTATTAGCTTTACACAAGGTCGCAATACGTGTGAGATCTAGCTTATTACCAATCTCATTATTGATGTGCATTAGACTCACTATTTTTTTAGTTGAGCTTTGCAATAACAGTTCCAAATGGGATTCGTCTACATCGCCATGGGCATCCAACTTAACATAACTCACTTCAATTTCAAATTCCTTTTGTAACTGCTGAACAGTATGAAGCACGGCATGATGCTCAACCCTCGACGTAATAATTTCGGTAATTCCCAGATCACGTACCGCACTTCTCAATACCAAATTATCAGCTTCCGTGCCACCTGAAGTAAAGACAATTTCTGAAGCGGCACACTTCAACAAACCTGCAATCGATTTTCTGGATTGCTCAATCAGCGATTTTGAAGACCGACCAAAACTATGTGAAGACGATGCATTTCCATAATGTAAAGACATCACTTCAGTCATTTTGGAAATGACTTCCGGCCGCATGGGTGTAGTAGCTGCATTATCAAAATAAACTTGTTTTTTCATAGCACGTTTTGAAAGTCAAAAATACCACAAATAAATCACAAGTTCCTACGTTATAAACTCGTAAATGCGTTATTTTTGCGCTTAAATATTTCGAAATGAAGACTTATTTGTATCTGTTTTTTGCCCTTTTTTGTTTCAATTCTTGCAGTGACGGTGATGTCATTGAGGTTGGTTTAGATTTTGATCAAGAATTGGCACTTTGCGGTCTTTTTACTGATACTTATTTTTTATATGATATACGGGAAGATCCTTTTGAATCGTTGAGTTTATCGTTTCCAATAACTGCTGCCAATGCTCCGATTTTTAGACCCGCTGAAACAGGGTATAGTGATTCGTTTGAGATTGACGGCTCTTCAGTCCGATTTATTTATAGAACCTATGATGGCAATCCTGAAGATTTACTATGCTCTTTGATACCTGATCCTAATACGACCATAGTCAATAGCTACGAAGCAACATCGGGAATTGTGACCACCTTGACCACATTTATAGACGATGATGGAGATGGTATTCCTTCCAGTGTTGAAGATGAAAATCTGGATTTTGACGATAATCCTGCTACCAACCCCACAGACCGCGATGGCGATGGCATTCCTGACTATAAAGATGCCGATGATGACAATGATAATATCTTAACACGTTTTGAAGGTGTTAACTATAGTATAGAAAATGGCTTAAGCTTGGCTCGTAATACTGATGGTGATGCGTTACCCGATTATTTGGATGCTGATGATGATGGCGACGGCACATTAACAAGATATGAAGATGCAGATCTCGATTTAGATCCAAGAAATGATCGCGATTTAGAGGCTGATGATCCTGATTTGGCAAGGTATCTCAATCCTTTAGTAAATGATTCTTTTCAAGTTGACATCGATGCCATGCCGATTTCATTTGTACCGAATGAGTTTATTAGACGGTATAGGGTTCGATTCAATTTGTCACAAATCGATATTCAAATATTAAGTACCGATGTGATTGATTTGGGCGAATATATATATTCAGGAACCATTACGGAATAGCGCGGTTTAGGATGTTACATTCTGAAATATGTAGACTTCAGAAGCACCACGCCCATATTTTTGAAAGTCAGCGTCGTAATATTTTAGGTTGTCGTATCGTCTGAATAGTGATTCCAATTCCAATTTTAAAACGCCCTCGCCGACGCCGTGAATGAACACAACTTTTTGAATTCGGTTGCGTATGGCAAAATCCAATTGCCGCTGTGCCGTTTCCAATTGTAAGTTCAACATATCGAAATTGGACATGTGGCGATCATTTTTTGTCAAGTGCTGAATGTGGAGATCAACTTCCATGGCGGGCTGGTTCCGTTCTTTCGGTTTAACTTTTGGGCGGTTTTTTCTGATAGGCTCTTCTTTTTCAGCCAGCACCGAACTGGCCGATTGATTAGAAAAAATATCTGATTTAAGAGATTGCTTGGGATTTACTTTTATGAGCTCACTTGGCATAAAATCCAAATGAAATCCATCGGTTGTCTCAATAGAGATTGCAGTTTCTGAACTTCCTATAACAATTCCAGAAATGGCCTCGTCCATAACCATTACGTGGTCTCCAATCTTAAAATTCATCGGTATTTTTTTTAGATTCTTCTCGCTCGCTCTTACTGGGAATATTGCGAGAAATGCGATAAACACCCGCCATTAAAATACATATTCCTGCAATCAGAACATATTGATTCTGTTCTGTGCCTGTTCGAGCGTAAATTGCTATAAACCCGCCAATTAAAATCATAATTAAATTAATAATTCTTGATAAGCTCATGAGTTTCATCGGTTAAATTAACTTTACATCGAAATTACATTTTTCTCATTAGATACGATAGGACAAACTCATTTTAAATCGATATTTTTATAAGTATTCAAAGATTTTACAAATTCTTTGTTATTTCATCAGACCCATCGAAGTTCTAATTAGATATTCTTAAACATTAGAACTCTTTACTTCTAATATGATCCAACTTACAATATGAAAAAAATAGTTCTTCTTTCAACACTGCTCATATCATCAATCGGGTATTCGCAAACGGATCTGTATATTTCTGATAACGAAACCAGTTATGTTTATGTAGATGGAACAGCCTTCAGCGATGCCGTAGGATCTAATGTGGCTCCACTCTTTGTAACAAATGACATTCAATTGGCAGGACCGGACAGTGCCATCTATCTGCGGAATGAGGCACAATTACTACAAAGTAATAGCGAAGGAAATCTCGGAACAGGTGAATTGAGCGTGTATCAAGAAGGTAATGTGACTGCATATGAGTATAATTATTGGTGTTCACCGATAGGAAGTCGAGACGACACAACGATCAGTAATCCGTTTGGTGTGAGATTATTGAATGATGTCGTGGATGAACGCACGTCCATTCCTGCTATCATAGCAGCTTTACCGGGACGTAACGGTTTATCGACACCGTTGAGTATTGAACAACGTTGGATTTATACCTATACCAATCCTTCAAATTTGTATTCTAATTGGAATCTTGTTGCCAATACTATTGCCATTATGCCTGGTGAAGGCTTTACGATGAAAGGTACATTGGACGTTTTGCCAACTTCTACCGAAGATGCTTCTTCACAACAATATGATTTTAGAGGCAAGCCAAATACAGGCACCTTTACCGCAAGCGTTGGTGCTCCAATAGGACCACTCGCTGAAGATGCACAGCAAACATTGGTCGGAAACCCCTATCCTTCAGCTATGGATGCGGTGGCCTATTTATATGACCCAGTAAACATCAATGCTATTGATACCGCCCTATATTATTGGGAACAGGCTGCAGTTGGTTCTCATAATGTGAGCGATTATGTGGGTGGATATGGCACATACACCGTTAGTATAGACGGTAGTATGTCTACTTATGTTCCTGCGACATTTCAAAGTTATGATGGTGCGGGAAACCCTACAGGGGAACCAGGAGGATCAGTTTCTAAAGAGGCCAGGCGTTATATCCCGATAGGACAAGGGTTCATGGTACAAGGAAACATCTTGTCTACCGGAACTGTCAGAACAACGAACAGCATGCGTGTGTTTTATAAAGAAACTAGCGCTGACAGTGAATTCTTTAGAGCTTCATCAACATCCTCACAAACTAACATTTCAGATCATAATGACTATGGATATTCCATTGTTCCTGCCATTGCGAAACGATTTAGGTTAAATGTTGAATTCAACAATACTTACAAAAGACAACTGGTACAAAATTTCCATCCATCAGCTACCGATGGATTTGATCGCGGGTTAGAGGCTAAAAGTCCGGGAGGCGTGAGTTCTGATGCATCATGGATCCTTGATAATAAACCGTTTTGCATTCAAGCATTTAATTTTAATGAGGACTTAAAAATTCCATTGGCACTGATAGTATCGGAACAACAACCTATTGGATTTAGCATGTTCGATATCCAAAATTTT
>JBBSOJ010000051.1:0-15127 GCA_038259855.1 Flavobacteriales bacterium | reverse complement strand
GCACTTGGTTTACCATCTAAAGTCACAATAGTCCAACCATCCTTCAATTGCTTCACTTTGTGTGTTCCCAAATTGATCATGGGCTCAATGGCGACGACCATTCCTTCAATAAATTTTTTACCTCGACCGCGTCTTCCATAATTTGGCATTTCGGGATCCTCATGCATCTTTTTACCCAAACCATGTCCCACCAATTCTCTGACAACACCATAACCGTGTACTTCACAAAAATTTTGGATGGCATAACCAACATCACCAACTCTATTGCCGATTTTCAATTCTCTAATACCAATGTAAAGAGATTCCTTAGTGATCTGTAGTAATTTCTTGGTTTCTAAATCAACGTCTCCAATCTCAAAGGTATACGCATGATCACCGTAAAAATCATTTTTTATGGCGCCACAATCGATAGACACAATATCACCCTCTCTTAAGGGTACATCTGTTGGCAATCCATGCACAACAGCTTCATTGGTACTGCATAATAAGGTGGAGGGGCAATCATAAAGGCCTAAAAACCCCGGGATAGCACCTTGTTCCCGAATGAACTCTTCAGCTAATTTATCTAGTTTTGAGGTTGTAACGCCAGGTTTGACCTCTTTTGCCAGCATTCCTAAAGTTTTAGAAACAACAAGCGCGCTTTCGCGCATTAATTCTATTTCTTCTTTTGTTTTTTGTATGATCATGCTATTTTTTTAAAAAGGAAAAGAAGCCGCCACTTTGCTTTTTGAAAGCGGAGGGATCTGGTTCTTCCTTGGTAATCATCTGATAGATTTCTCCCCAACCGAGAACGCCTCCTATGTTTCTATCATCAATATAAATGTCGGCGTAAATTTTACGGCTTTTTGAATCGTCTAGTTCCTCCTCGGGGAAACTTTTATTGACAGCATAAAATACGATGCCGTTATCTTCACAAAACCTAACAGCTTCCTGAAGTTTTGAACCGCTCCGGTAAGTCCACAAAATAAGCCTATGGCCATCTTGTTGAAGTTTTTTCATAGTTTCGAATGCGAATATGCGCGGTTTCCCAATTTTCGGAAAAGCGTCTTCCACAATAGTGCCATCAAAATCAACTCCGATAATTAATTTGTCAAGAAAATTCATCAATGCGTTTCTTTAAGAGTGCAAAAGTACGATAAATAGTTTTTTTAGAATTTAATCTATTAATGAGTGTCTGGTCATGATTTTTGGTTGCTCAATTCCCAATAATTTCAAAATTGTGGGTGCAAGATCACCGAGAACGCCATCGTTTATGTGTTTCAGATCTTTATCGATCAATATCAGAGGCACCGGATTGGTCGTATGGGCCGTATTGGGTGAACCATCAGGATTGATCATCGTTTCGCAATTGCCATGATCGGCAATTAATAAAATAGTATAATTAGTTTCGAGCGCAGCGGTCACCACATTTTTTACGCACAAATCTACCGCTTCGCATGCTTGAATGGCAGCGGACATTACACCAGTATGGCCAACCATATCGCCATTTGCAAAATTGAGGCACACAAAGTCTACGTCACCTTTTTTAAGTTCAGGTATCAGAGCGTTTGTCAATTCAAAGGCGCTCATTTCTGGTTGAAGGTCATAGGTGGCGACCTTTGGTGAATTTTTTAATATGCGCGTTTCACCTTCAAAAGGAAGTTCTCTTCCACCTGAAAAGAAAAATGTGACATGTGGGTATTTTTCAGTTTCTGCAATACGTATCTGTTTTTTATGATGTTTTTCAAGAACCTCGCCCAATGTTTCAGTTAAATTATCCTTTTCAAAAACGATTTTAATATTTGTGAATTTTTCATCATAATTGGTCATGGTAACATAATACAGATTGAGTTTATGCATATTTTGTTCATGAAAATCGTACTGTGATAAGGCTTCTGTCAATTGACGACCACGATCGGTCCTGAAATTAAAGAAAATGACCACGTCACCATCATTTATTTTAGCAACCACTTCATTGTTGTCATCCAACATAATGATAGGCTCAATGAATTCATCAGTAATATTTTTTTCATAATTTGCCTCGATTGTTTCTGTGGCATTTCTAGAATTTTCACCGATACCATTGACAATGCCATCATAAGCCAATTTAATGCGTTCCCATCGGTTATCTCGATCCATGGCATAATAACGGCCGGTGATGCTCGCTAGCTTGGCATGCGTATCCTTTATGTGGGCTTCCAAGTTTTTCACAAAGCCAAATCCCGATTTAGGATCAACGTCGCGTCCGTCTGTAAAGGCATGTACAAAAACCTTATCAAGACCAAAGTCTTCCGCAGCGTCCAAAAGGGCAAAAAGATGGTCAATATGGGAGTGTACACCACCATCGCTCAATAAGCCCAAAAAATGCACTGGTTTATGATGTGTTTTGGCATGTGCAAACGCAGTTTGTAAAACAGCCTCATTTCCTAGCGTTCTTTCCTTGATTGCTAAATTAATTTTAGCAAGATCTTGATAAACAATCCTTCCGGCGCCTAAATTCATATGCCCAACTTCACTGTTTCCCATTTGACCTTCGGGCAAACCAACGTTTAGGCCATCTGTTCGCAAAGTAGCATGGGGATAGTTATCGTATAAAGAATCTATAAAAGGGGTGTTTGCATTATCTATGGCAGAAACTTTAGGATCAGGAGATAAGCCCCAACCATCTAGAATCATCAAGATCGTTTTTTTGTTCATGACGCAACTGTTTAGAGCTTCAAATATAGCGGTAATATCCTAAAATCGGGATTGTGGGATCACTTAAATTATGTCATTTTAGCAGTTTTTAAATAAAGAATCCAGTATAGCAAATCGTTCATAACGCGATAAGCATGTTCAGAAATTAAACGTTAAATAATTGTTATTTATGTAATTGTGGTGTAACACCTTAAGTTTAAAGACGTCTTTATAATACAATCAAATTAATAATTTAAATTCATCAATCATGAAAAAATCAATCATTAGTACCGCCGTCGCATTAGCTGTTTCCTTTGCAACGTTCACTGCAACAGCTACCGTGAGCCATCCGAATGTTTCGGAATCCTTCGCGCTAGTCTCTAAAATTAACCCATTGTGCATGTCGATTGTAAAAGGAGATATGGCAACCGTAAAGAAGCTTATTGAGCTAGGTGTGGATGTCAATGAGAAGTCAGAAGGTATGACGCCAGCAATGTATGCTGCCAAATTTAACAAAGTTGAAATCTTGAAATTACTCATTGCACAAGGAGCCGATTTAAAGCAAAAGTCAAAACAAGGCTTCAAAGCTAAAAAATATGCTGAAATGTCAAATGCAACTGATGTTATCTTGTATCTGGAAGGATTGGAATCTTAAATATGAATCGAGATTTTAAAAAAAGCGCTTCAATACAGTTGAAGCGCTTTTTTATTATAATTGTTCGGTGACTTTACAAAGTGCATCTTTTTTCTTAAACGCATTTGTTCTAAAGAAGTTCGGGATTGATGTCTAAAATATTGGTAATGATATACGTGTTTAAAAATGCTTCAGAAAAATGGTCACTTCCCATGAGTCGTTCTTCTTTTAGGATGTCGTAAATATTCAATTGTCGATAGTCTCCGAGATAGGGTCGTGATAACGGCTTATAACTATAATGCCATGGTTCATATTTAAAACCTTTCCGATGGGCTTCATTCGTGTAGACTAAATAAAAACCGAACTCATTAGCATGTAGATCCATCCAATTTTTAAATTTTGCAAAACAGCCATGTCCGTCAAAATGATCAGGATGTAAGACGTTTGATGGCTGATTGGCATTGCCATCTACAATATCTAAATCGGTTCCCCAATGATGTCTCGATGTCCCAGGAATTGTTGAATATTCTACGATTTTAGCAATGCTTTCGACTTCAGAATATCCCATTGACATGAAACGCTTGTACTTTCGTTCCCAAATTTTATTTTGATGGTTGAAATTCCGGTAACTTGAAACCACTTTCAAAGAAATACCACTTTCCGATGCCTTCTCTTTCATCTTTAAAAAGGCGTCATGAGCAGGCTGTCTCAAATTAAAGCCGTGTCCCAAGAGCTTTGGGGATCCTTTCCCAATTAGTTCATCATAGGGAAGAATTTCCATGTCCATTGAAAATGTCAATTGAGGTAGAATTGTGACACCGATCCCTGCCAATCCTACTCGTTTTATGAATTGTTTTCTATTCATCCCAGTGTAACTATAAAAATTTTATCAGTATGAGGGTTATTTTAATTGGTTCAAATCTGTTCCACTCGCGACTTCATAAGGCTCTTTGTTATACTCAAAAATCCGTGCGTGCGGAGAGCCCTTAAGAATGAGTGACTCGTTTTTTACTTCAAGCCAACTGCCTTCCCGTAAGCCTATGACAGGGGGAGAATTATAGCTGTGATATTCTTTGATACGTGTTTCCCTAGTTTCACCCTTATGAGTGCTATTGGGATCAGGATCCATATAGTGAGGATTGATGTTGAAAGGGACAACTCCGAGTGTTTTAAAACTTGGCGGATATACGATGGGCATATCATTGGTAGTATTGATGGTGAGACCACAAATATTGCTTCCGGCGCTCGTTCCTAAATAGGGCGTTCCTGTTGCAATTACATCCCTCAATGATTTTAAAAGGTCATGTCGATATAGTTGGTTCACCAAAACAAAGGTGTTGCCGCCTCCAGTAAAAATACCAGATGCTTGTTTTATGGCGGTTTTGGGATTTTCAAATTCGTGAATGCCTCTAACATTTATGTTTATTTTGGCAAAGGCTGCAGTTGTTTTTTTTGTGTATTCTTCATGGGTAATGCCACCTGGTCTAGCGTATGGGATGAATAAAATATCTTCTATGTTTTTAAATAACACACTTAAGTCATCCAAAAGGTAGTCTAAATAATTACTACCATGAAGTGTCGATGTACTGGCAAGAATTAAATGCTTCATAAGGAAATTGGATGTAAAACGGTGACGGATTAATTTTAAGTAAATTTACTTAATTACTTCTTTTAACAAAACATTACTGATTGTTTGGGTTTTACTTATGAAAAGTTTAACCTAAATTAGAGGACTCACTAAACTAAATGCTATGAAACTTAATTTACTATTCTTATTATGCTTATCACTGACCTTTGTGTCGATTGCCCAAGACCAGAATCGGATTGAGATTACGGGCAAGATTGTGGTGAATAGCGAAGATCTTGAAAATGTTACCATCTATAATGCCTCCTCCAATAGAGGTACTTTGACCGACGAAAATGGAAAATTTAAGATCAAGGTAGCCCTGTTTGACGTTCTTGAAGTGCACGCTTTGCAATTTCAAGATTTTACAGTTAATGTCGATCAGAATATTATTGATTCTAAAAAAGCCACGATTTTAATGGTGGAAAAAGTCAACAAACTTGACGAAATACTCATTCTACCTTATGACCTAACTGGAGATCTGTCGATAGATATGGAAAGTGTCAGAACATTCAATCCTGATTTAGATGCAATTTACTTTGGAATTGCCGATAGCACGGCCTTTGAGTTTTCGGACGATTACAAATCCGAAATTGTCAATATAGCAGCGCAAGATCCCAATAACATTCAATACCAACTCGATGGGGCGGCACTCATTCAATACTTATTAAAACCGTTGTTCAAAACGAAGCAAGAAAAAATTCAAATGAGGCTCAATGAGCAAAAGGATATTTCAACTAGTGGTTTGAGGGATTATTATAGTAACTACTATATTATTGAAAACTTTAATATTCCTGAAGATGACATTGGAGAGTTTGTTACGTATGTAGAGTCTCATGGGCTCGATTATTCATTGCTTAAAAAAGGGAAGGAACTCGTGTTTTTGGAATTTTTGACCGAAAAAAGCCATGAGTTCTTAAAGGAGCAAAGTGGAAAAAATTAAGTACCAACCACTTTTATTTGTTTTTTTTCTGGTAACGATTGCAAAGGCTCAACACGTAGAGATTATAGGCAAGGTTACTGTTGCTGCCGATGATATTGAAGGCATTCATGTAATTAATAAAACAGCCAATAGATTCACGATTACGCAAAATGATGGAAGTTTTAGAATTCCCGCAAAACTAAAAGACACTCTCATCTTCTCCGCTATAAAATACAAGCCGAAAGAAGTCATTGTAGATGCCATGGCTTTAAGGTCGAAGACAATACAAGTGTTTTTAACGGAATTGGTGAATGAGCTTAATGAAGTGGTTGTTGGTAAAGTTCTTACCGGAAATCTGATGTCTGACGTTGAAAATTCAGAATCAAAACGCGCTATTGATTTTTATGATCTTGGAATTCCTGGTTATACCGGAAAACCATTAACCATAAGTGAAAATACACTACACGAAGCTGGTGAGTTCAAACCAATAATGCTTTTAGGTCTTTTGATGGGTTCTGTGCCGTTAAATCCAATTTTGAACGGAATATCTGGAAGAACGAAACAGCTTAAGAATCAGGTAAAAATAGAGCGCTCCCAAGCTTGCATGAACTCAATTGTATCAAATTTGTCTGAAACCTTTTTTGCCTTTAATGATTTGGATGCCTCCAAAAGAACTGAATTCTTCTATTATTGTGCAGAAGACGACGATTTTTTGGCATTGTGCAAAATAAAAAATGATATTCAGACGTTAGAATTCTTAAGTTCGAAGCTCAAAATTTTTAAAGAGAATCTTATAGTGGAAACGGATTGATAAATTTCTCACAAATCATCCCGTTCGAATCCAACAACTTCATATATTTGTACTGTGATACTACAATCAACTTTTTTATTTATCGGTGCTACCGAAATTATTTTTATCCTTTTTATATTGGTAATGGTATTTGGCGCGGATAAAATCCCAGACATTGCCCGCGGTATGGGTAAAGGAATGAGACAATTGCGAGATGCCTCCAACGACATTAAAGGGGAGATCACCAAAAATGTGGATAAGCATGGAGTCGATACCAATGTCACCAAAGATATCAGCAACGAGATATCGAAGTTAAAAGATGATCTTGAAGATTTTACGGGTTCTGTGCGTCGTAAAATGTAAGTTATATTTTTCTGCTTATCGTTAAGCCGTCTCGGAGTGGTAGCAGTACGGTCTCAACACGCACATCATTTTTCAAAAGTTGATTATATTCTAAAATAGCCTTGGTTGATAGATCTTTATCATTCAGTGGCTCAATAACCTTACCACTCCAAAGTACATTATCTGACAGAATTATTCCTCCCTGATTCAATTTTTCGATGACTAGGCCAAAATAATTAACATAGTTTTCTTTATCGGCATCAATAAAGATCAGATCAAACATTTGTTCCAAATCGGGGATTATTTTCAACGCATCACCAACATATTGATGAATTTGAGGGCCATAACTAGAGGCATCAAAATAAGACCGTTGAAAATCGGCCAACTCTTCATTGATATCAATGGTGTGAATTTCGCCTTTTTTTTGAAGTCCTTCGGCTAAACATAACGCAGAATAGCCTGTATAGGTGCCGATTTCAAGTATGGTCTTCGGATTCACCAATTTAGAAATCATGCTCAAGATTCTACCCTGGTAATGGCCGCTCAACATCCGTGGCTGCAATATTTTTTGATAGGTTTCTCTCGTCAGTCTCTGTAACAATTCAGGTTCATTTTCTGAATGGTTGACAACATAGTCATCCAACGTCTCTGATATAAAATGCATTACCTTAGAATTCGATTGATTAATTTCTGCTTTTCTGCCTCGTCATCGCCACACAACCATTGGATCACATTGTCTTGCCAAATGCTATCGCGCTGTTCTTCTGTGATGATATTACGTTCCATAGCAAGATCCAAGATTTTGCCCGGATAAGAAGATTGTTTGGCACTTTCCATTTCGCCAAGAGGATAAGGATCGTCCAAGCCCATAATTACTTGATTGGAGCCTTGATTTTTAATTAGCAATTGCAAGCCTCCCGTATCGTGAACCAAAGTGTCAAAAAAGATATTTTTATGTCCGACCGCTTTTCTTGGGTGACTCTTGCCTTCAAATAAATCGGGTCGGCCATCAAAACCTTGGATGCGTCTCCCCAAATTGATTTGCGCCAGCTGTCCTCCATGCGCAAAACACGTCCTCATATTCGGGAATATATCCTGATAGCCATTTAAGGTCAAAAAATGATAAGCATCAGCACATTGAGCCAACATCCATATCAAATGAAAACGCCACGACGTGTTTTCCAATTTTATAAATTTTTCGCCGTCATACGGATGGATTTCTACCGCAAGATTATATTTATTGGCCAATTCAAAAATCGGTTCATTTTCTTCATCAAATATGCAGCGCCAAGTTCCAATTGTGTCCATATAATGTGTTGGTAAGCACAATAGTCTCATACCTAACTCTTCAACACACCGGGTTATTTCCCAACAGGCCCCGCGTACAAAACCAGGGTGAACCACAAAGCCACAAGTAAATTTTGTCGGATTTTCGCGTTGAACTTTAGCATTAAAATCATTCTGAAACCGTAACGCTTGCTTCATTTCCTCAACACGCAACCCATTGCCATACAATTGCGATAGATTCAACACGACGGCATGATCTATTTTAAAGCGTTCCATCCATGCCAATTTATCATCTAAAAAGAAACTAGAATCCGTTACAGGACGGCTCCAATCTTTTTGAAGCATGAATTTCCGATCCTTATCCACCCAAAAGATCCCTTTGTCTTTCATAAATTGAGGAATTTCTTCAGGATAGGGAAGAAGATGTGAATGTCCGTTGATACGCAATTTGCGAGTCTCGTTCAACTCGTTCAAAGGCTTATCGGTATCGACGTTATGTTGCATAATTCATCATTTTGCTAACTAGTTTTAAAGTGAATCTTCACAGTAAAGGATTCAATCAATCTTAACCTTTTTCGGTGGCTCCATTAACTCACCGCAGTTGGGACATTTCCGTTTGACTTCATCGCCATAATATGTATCAAAAATCTTTGGCATATCAGTTTCAATATTCTCAACGGTAAAATCTTCTTCATAAAGTTTGGTCGTGCAATTTTCACAGAACCAGAGTAATGCGTCACGCATGCCTTCAGGACGCTTGTATTCTATGACCAACCCGACCGTATTGGCGCCACGTTGCGGAGAATGCGGCACTTTTGGTGGAAGTAAATAAATATCACCTTCCCTAATGTGTACATCTTTAGGCGTTCCGTTATCAATAATCTTTAAGACCATATCGCCTTCAACCTGATAGAAGAACTCGGGGGTTTCGTTGTAATGATAGTCTTTCCTACTGTTTGGTCCACCGACCACCATGACAATAAAATCACCATCTTTCCATACCACCTTATTGCCTACGGGCGGTTTTAGAAGATGTCTGTTTTCTTCAATCCAATCCTTGAAATTTAAGGGAGACACTAATTTGCTCATAGTTTGATGATATTTTGGGCGTGACCACAAGGGTCGGGCTTTCGGCAGTCGCTCTCTGCGAGGAGCTTCAACAATGCCATAATCCCTCACGCTAGATTTCGCTTAAAATTAAGTATAAATGTGCAGAACAAAAAGCCTTTGTTCAGCGATATTTTATGAATATAATACTACAAACTTTTTGTTCGTCCACCGTCAACAGGCAGGTTGATGCCGTTGATATAGGCTGCGCGTTCACTCGCTAAAAAAACCACCGCACTCGCAATCTCCTCTGGTTCAGCAAAGCGTTTTGCAGGTGTGACATTTTTCATCATGGTTTCGGCCTCTTCGTAAGAGCCATTTATTTTTTTGGCGACATTATGCAATATTGAAGTCAGTCGTTCGGTCGCGGTGGCGCCTGGCAATACGTTATTTACCGTAATGCCAAAGGGCCCTACCTCGGATGCCAACGTTTTACTCCAGTTCGCAACCGCGCCTCTGACGGTATTGCTAACGCCCAATCCTTCGATTGGCTGTTTCACAGAAGTCGAAATCATATTGATAATGCGTCCGTATCCCTGTGATTTCATATATGGAATCGTAAGTTGAGAAAGAATGTGATTACATTTTAGATGTTGTGTAAAAGCACTTTCAAATTCATCTATTTCAGCTTCTAAAATAGTTCCTGCTTTGGGTCCACCGGTGTTGTTTACAAGAATATGAAAACCTTTGTTCAAAGATATATATTCAGAAACCTTGCTTTTCAACTCATCAGGCTTCGAAAAATCTGCCACGATATAATTATGTTGTATGTCGCTCGGAAGAGAAGCTAAAACGTTTTTTAATTTATCTTCATTTCTGGCAATCAAGGTTACTTTAACGCCTTCGGCGGCCAATTGCATTGCTGTTGCTTTTCCTATGCCTGCTGTGCTTCCACAGACCAATGCTGTTTTATCTTTTAGTTTTAAATCCATATTGTTTAGGTGAAAGACGCAAGAACCAAGAATCATGACTATTTTAGTCTTGGTCTTTGATTCTAAAAATCTTGATTCTTTTTTTAATATTTTATACACACATTCTTCGCTTCCGTAAAAAAGCGTAAAGCGTCAAAGCCACCTTCGCGGCCGACTCCAGATGCTTTTGTACCGCCAAATGGCGTTCGTAGGTCACGCATCATCCAGGTATTGACCCAAACGATACCAGACTGCAATTGACTGGTCATCCGCATCGTTCTTTTAAGATCGTTGGTCCATAGCGTAGCTGATAGACCGTATTTTACGTTGTTTGCAAGTTTCAAAACCTGTGCTTCAGTTTCAAAAGGCATCATGGTAACCACAGGGCCGAATATCTCTTCCTGATTTACCCGACAGTTATTATTTTTTACCTCAATTACTGTTGGTTCTAAATAATAGCCTTTTTCATATCCTTTTACAGTCACTTTATGGCCGCCACAAAGAATTCTGCCGCCTTCCGACTTGGCAGCTTCTATATGTTCCATCACTTTTTCAAGATGAGGTTTTGAGACTAAAGCACCAATATTAGTGGTGGATTCCGAAGGATGGCCCACTTTTAATGCTTTGACTATTTCAATAAAATCTTTTTTGAATTTCTCATAGATAGATGCTTCCACAAAAATCCGACTGCCGCATAAGCAAATCTGTCCTTGATTGGCGAATGATGACCGAACCGTTGTTTCCAACATATCATCATAATCACAATCTCCAAAAATGATGTTTGGGTTTTTCCCGCCCAATTCCAACGATAACTTTTTGAACATAGGTGCAGCAACTTTAGCGATGTGTGCTCCAGTAGAAGTTCCACCTGTAAAACTGATCGCTTTGATATCTGGATGTTCAATAATGGCCTGTCCTGTGGTACTTCCCAATCCGTGAACAATATTTAAAACGCCTTTTGGTAATCCTGCTTCAGTACAAATTTCACCTAACAAATACGCCGTCATTGGAGTGATTTCGCTAGGTTTTGCCACTACGCAATTCCCAGCGGCAAGGGCTGGAGCAATTTTCCAAGTAAAGAGATATAGCGGAAGGTTCCAGGGTGAAATGCAACCGACGACACCTATCGGTTGACGTAGCGTATAATTGATGGCATCTTGACCAACACTTTCGTGGCTTTCACTTGAAAATTGTGTAATCGCATTTCCAAAAAATCTAAAATTGCTTGCGGCTCTTGGAATATCAACAGCTTTTGCCAAAGAAATTGGCTTTCCGTTATCCTTACTTTCAGCTTCAGCAAAACGTTGCAAATTAGCTTCCAGCAATTCTGAAATCTTAATCATGATTCTGCTTCGTTCCTCCAAAGTGGTTTGTGACCAATGCTTAAAAGCAGATTTGGCTGCAGTGTATGCGTTTTCTACATCGTCTTTGGAAGAGTTGGGGATTTGTCCGTAAACCTCCCCATTGGCTGGGCAATAGTTATCAAGCCAATTATCTTCAATTGGATTTTCATTGTTCCCGTTGATGTAGTTTTGGATGTTCGCCACAAATTTATAGAATTATCGTTGCTAAAAATAGATAAAAAACAGCGGTTTTGCCAAAGAAACTGCAATTCATATTTTGTATTTTAGCATCATAAGCTGCATAAATGATAACTGATAATAGTTTTTCGATTGTACTTTTTGTGTCCGCTGTTTTTATGTTTTTCAATGGATGGTGGCAAACCAAGAACTCTACAAAATATAAAGATTCGTATAAATTGTTATCCAAATCTAAAAGAGCTGGAAGAAGTCAAGAACATTGGAGTTTTTCAATGATTTTCGCAGGGAAACTTTACTCAAAATATAGTATAATTTTAGTAGCATTTGGAGTTTTGGGGATTTTTTTAAATTTTTCTGCCTTTCTCGGATTTGTTTTTTCAATTACAATTATCTTAATCCTTGTGTTTATAATTGCAATAAAAACCGAAAATGCCTTAATTGACAAATTTGGAAAATAAGTATTAAAAATCGAATACCCTTTTAGTTATCTACAAACATTACTTTTTATAAGCCATCACCTTAATCTCCACCACCAAATCCGGATGTGGCAATTGATGCACTGCAACCGTGGTTCTGGTTGGTCCGGTATCTTTATCAAAAAATTCCGCATATGCTTTATTATAGCCCGCAAAATCATTCATATTTACTAAAAAGGAGGTCACATCGACAATATCTTTTAAAGTCGCACCTTCTTTGGCTAAATTCTTTTCAATATTCTTTATAACTTCACGAGTTTGCACTTCCGCATTCAATCGTTTGGTGCCCATCTCATCAACAATATCAACACCAGCAATAGTATTGTCAGAACGACGGGAACTCGTACCAGACACAAATATAAAATCACCTACGCGTTTGGTATGGGGATAGGCACCTCTTGGAGTCACTGTTTTTTCTTCGCTCATAATAGCATTAATGTTTAAAGTTTTTCGCGACACGATCATCATCTAAAATCTCTTCGGTGACCGCCTTCACCTTATCTAACGTGATTTTTAGGTCGTCTTCTAAAGTGATTTTACTGTCGGTCAACATATTAAGAATGGCTTTGTCTTGTGCCCGTCCTCGTAACATAGCTTCTCTATAACCGATATCTTCATTGAAGGTGACTAGTGAGTATTTTGAGGAATACGCTTCGGGAAAGGTCTTTTCAAAGGCCATCTCTAAAGTACGCTTTTCTCTAAATATCGCATTATTGACATGGCCTTTCATCTCGTGAAAATTGTCGATAGCTAGATCCGCGATGGCGTCGGTATCTTTTTTTCGAGTTTTATTGTAGGTTTTAAAAATTGATTCCCAGTCTTCAAGATTTTGATCTAGCACTTTGTCGAATTCAACGACATCTTCAAAGGAAGCATTCATGCCCTGACCGTAAAAAGGAACTATCGCATGAGCAGAATCTCCCATTAAGAGCGTGTTTCCTTTATAATGCCACGGCGAACATTTCACTGTTCCTAGAGGGGCAGTAGGATTTGTGAAATATTCTTCGGCAAGATTTGGCATCAATTCCAATGCGTCTTTAAAGTATTTCTCAAAAAATTCGATAACCCTTTCTGCTGTATTCAAGTTTGAAAAATTATAGTCACCTTCTTCATAACTCAAGAACAGAGTCACGGTAAAACTGCCATCTAAATTGGGCAGCGCAATTAGCATAAAACTATCTCGTCCCCATATGTGAAGCGCATTTTTATACGTTCTATAATCGCCGTCTTGGGTGGCAGGTATACTCAATTCCTTATACCCATGTGTCAGCCAATCTTGCGAAAAACTGAATAAGAATTTTTTACTTAAAAAATAGCTTTGTCTCAATGCAGAGCCTGCACCATCGGTAGCTATAATGATGTCGGCATCCTCTACAAATGCATCTTTCGTATGATAATCCTGAAACGTCACTGTGGTGTTTTCAAAATCCACCGATTTGCATTTTTTATTAAAATGAATTTTTACTTGGTCGTGTTTTTCTGCTTCATCCAATAGCAAGGCATTCAATTGACCTCTAGAAATGGAATTGATAAACTCGTGATCTCGACCGCTATAAGGCGCAAGTGTTGTATTGCCTTCGACGTCATGTAACATTCTACCATTCATGGGGATGCACAATGTCTTCACCTTGTCTTCAATCCCAACAAGTTTCATCGCTTTGTTACCTCTATCCGAAAATGCAAGATTGATGGAACGGCCAGCACTAATATCGGTTTTTCGTAAATCGGGGCGCATTTCGTATACCGTGACATTGTAACCGCGTTGTCCCAATCTCAATGCAAGTAAACTACCACAAAGTCCTGCACCGATAATTAATATGTTTTGTTGCTTTTTCATAGTATTAATTTGCTTATTTGAGACTTATATTTAAAAATTTTGTGAGATCATTGGTACGTGTTGAGGAAGGCTTCAATGGTTTTCGATTTTGTGATTCGTGTTATTTAAAATAGCCTTCAATCGCTCTACCAGATAATACACATCTTTAAATGAATTGTAAAGTGGTACTGGTGCACAGCGTATGACAGAGGGCTCGCGCCAATCGCTTATAATTCCTGCTTGCGTTAATTTTTCGTGAACTGACTTATCAGTATTTTTCATTTGAATCGATAACTGGCATCCACGTTCATCCTGA
This sequence comes from Flavobacteriales bacterium, assembly GCA_038259855.1. Taxonomy (GTDB): domain Bacteria; phylum Bacteroidota; class Bacteroidia; order Flavobacteriales; family Flavobacteriaceae; genus JBPOFM01. Next base: position 706 of record JBBSOJ010000051.1, on the reverse strand, counting down.
TTTGATGGAGTTATTACACGAACCATTTCTTCGCCTAACTGATTGAGTAAAAATTCTAAATAACCTGTGAGTTTTTTTGATTTTGCAATGAGATTTTCAAAACCTACAGTTTCAAAAACATCCAACGAAGCCTTAATGGCCGCCATGGATAAAATTGGTGGATTGCTCAACTGCCAACCTTCTGCACCGGCCAGCTGGTCAAACTCATCGCGCATTTTAAAACGGGTTTCCTTATTATGGCTCCACCATCCTGTAAAGCGATTTAATTCTTTACTGTGTGCATGACGTTCATGAACAAAACAGCCTCCTAAACTTCCAGGACCAGAATTTAAATATTTGTAGGTACACCACACGGCAAAATCAGCTCCAGAATCATGCAAATTAAGCGCGACGTTGCCAGCGCCATGGGCGCAATCAAATCCGACCATGCAGCCATTTTGATGTCCAAGTTCTGCAATACGTTTTAGGTCAAAGTATTGACCGGTGTAATAATTGACGCCACCAATCATGACCAAAGCTATCTCTTCACCGTGTTTTTTGAAAATAGTTTCTAGATCATCATAATTGACGAGATCTTCGTGTTGGCGAGCTTTCCATAATATCAATCCATCCTTATCATCATAACCATGATGCCGCAGTTGCGATTCCATCGCATATTTATCAGAAGGAAAGGCGTCGGCTTCGATTAAAATTTTATATCGAGTTT
>JBBSOJ010000050.1:0-15208 GCA_038259855.1 Flavobacteriales bacterium | reverse complement strand
TGCAGCATAAGTTCGATTATATGGACATGTTTCACGAGTATGTCCATACACTTAAGCAGCAATTACCAAATCTGGTTATTTGTGGCGATTATAACATTTGCCATGAAGAAATTGATATTCATAACCCAAAAGGGCTATCGAAGGTGTCGGGCTTTTTACCGATAGAGCGCCAATGGATAGGTGCTTTTATAGACAACGGTTTTATAGATTCATTTAGACATTTTAATAAAGAACCTGATAATTACACTTGGTGGAGTTACAGAGCCAACTCTAGGAATAATAACAAAGGGTGGCGATTGGATTATGGAATGGTGAGTCTGCCCTTGGTAGATAAGTTAAAAAGAAGCGTTATTCTGTCTGATGCTGTGCATAGTGACCATTGTCCAATTTTAGTTGAAATTGAAGACTGTTAAAATAAATAAATCCCAAATAATTAAATTTCAAAACCTATGATCAAAAAAATTTCAATTATCGCCTTAACCCTCATTCTTTCAACGTCATGCGTTTCAAAGAAACTTTACACGGATCTAGAAAGCAAATATGCCAGCTTAAAAAAGGAAAATAGAAGCTTATCAGATGACAAATCGGCGTTGTCTAAATCTTTGGCTACAGCACAAAATGACTTGGCAACACTTCAAAAAAACTATGATGCAGCCACTGCGAAACGCGATCAATATCAACAAGATTATGATGCCACTAGATCGAGTCTCGACCATTTACAGAAGTCATACGATGCTCTCGAACAAAATAGTTCATCAGCAATTGCTGATAATGCCAAAAAAAATCGTGAATTATTGGCACAGTTAGAAGCCAAAGAGCAAGCTCTAGCGGCTGAAAATGCTCGATTGGAAAAACTAAAAAAAGATATGGAAGCACGTTCACAACGTATTGCAGAGCTGGAAACTATCATTTCGTCGAAAGACGCAGCAATGACCAAATTGAAAAATGCCATATCTAAAGCACTGACCAATTTTGAAGGTAAGGGTTTGACTGTTGAACAGCGTGACGGTAAAGTATATGTCTCCATGGAAAACAAATTGTTATTCGAATCGGGAAGTTGGGCTGTCGGTAAAAACGGTAAAGAAGCTGTAAAACAACTAGGAAGTGTTTTAGCGGTTAATCCTGATATTGCGGTGATGATAGAAGGACATACAGATAATGCGCCCTACACTGGGTCAGGACAACTATCTGGCAATTGGGATCTGTCCACTAAACGCGCTACTGCTATTGTAACTATTTTGAGAGAAAATAGCGATATCAACCCAGAAAGCTTAACTGCCGCCGGACGAGGAGAATTTGCACCTATCGCAAGCAACGACACTGCAGAAGGTAAAGCTAAAAATCGACGAATAGAAGTCATACTAACACCGAAGCTAGATGAGATTTCCAAGTTATTGAATGACTAATCATTAATAATATTAACAGAGATTTAAACCTTCCAGTCGAATATACGCTGGAAGGTTTTTTATCTTTAGTGCTCTAAAAAAACAGATGAAATTCCCATCTTCATGGGAATGAAAAAAAATTTAAATGAAGTACACAACGCTACCGCACACAGACATCAAAGTCAGCAAACTATGTTTAGGCACCATGACATGGGGAAATCAAAACACCCAGCAAGAAGGTTTTGAGCAAATGGATTACGCATTGGATCGAGGGGTCAACTTCTTCGATACAGCTGAATTGTATCCTGTACCAGCTGATCAAAAAACCTATGCCGACACGGAACGTATCATTGGGAACTGGTTTGAAAAAACAGGCCACAGAGACAAGGTGGTACTAGCTTCCAAAATAGCAGGTCCCGGAGATTATACTGCCCATATACGTACCGACGGTTTTAGTCCTGACGCTTTGAAAGATGCGGTAAATCAAAGTTTAAAACGCCTCAAAACCGATTACATTGACTTATACCAATTGCATTGGCCAGAAAGGACCACGAACACGTTTGGTGTTAGAGATTATAGTCATAAGGATGAACAATGGGAAGATAATTTCAATGAGATCTTACATACATTTGATGGTATTATAACATCAGGAAAAGTACGACAGATTGGTATTTCAAATGAAAAGGCGTGGGGAACCATGCGTTATTTGGAAGAATCCAAGATGCATGATTTGCCAAGAATGATTACCATTCAAAACGCCTACTCACTATTAAACCGTGTTTTTGAAGGCGACATGGCCGAAATAGCGATAAGAGAAGACATTGGTCTACTCGCCTATTCTCCGATGGCTTTTGGTGTATTGTCGGGCAAATACGTCGATGGATCAGCTTCTGACGATACAAGATTAAAATTATTTCCTAGATTTTCCAGGTATAGTTCAGAAAAGTCCACGGAGGCCACCAAACGTTATCTAAAAATAGCGAATGACCATCATATGACACTTGCACAAATGGCATTGGCATTTGTAACTGACAGACCGTTCATTACCAGTAATATTATAGGGGCCACCAATTTGAAACAATTAAAAGAGAACATTGATAGCGCAGCACTCACACTACCAAAAGAGGTATTGGAGGCTATTGAGATCGTACATAATGACATTCCCAATCCGGCACCATAATTTGGATTATTCCACCATAAAAAAAGCCTCTTAATAATTTAAGAGGCTTTTTGGTATTAGATTGTTATGAATCTATTCGTTTTGTGAGATGTCACCTTTTTTAGTAGTATAATTGATCTTAAGCGCATTTTCTTTTCTTAACTCCTCTTTGATATCTCCAACAATGCCCATGTTGGCATCTTTATCAACCTTAAGGGCCGTCGTAAGATAATCTCTCAACTCCTCCCTCTTTGAAGCACGTTCAGCGGCAATAAATGCCTTTATCTCTGTAACATCGGCGAATTTATCGTTCAATTGTATACGAGACTCTTTACCGAATTGGCTTTGAAAACGCTCACTTGGTTGTCCTACGTAGATATACATGATCAAATCTTTCTTATCTAGCTTCTCAACTTGGTCAGCAGTAGGTAAAACATTTTTAATCTTTAAAGTATTATCACGCATTACAGTTGCCACCATAAAAAAGAACAGTAACATAAATACAATATCAGGTAATGATGCTGTAGATATGGCAGGTAGATCACCTGATTTCTTTTTACTAAACTTACCCATATAGCTTTAAATTTTCTAAATTATTATTGTACTTCCGATAGCTTTTGAGGATACTCAATTTTGATCTTTTCGATTTTTTCCTTCAACTTCTCACTTTTAAATTGAGAAGATTGTGAGTTATCATAATCCAGTTCCATTTCAGTAAGCGTCTTTCCGTATAACTCTTCTGCACGCTTATTTCTCAAGAAATTATAAGCAGCCACAAGTTCATTCTGAACAGAGATATACATGGAGTATTTCGTTTCTCTGTCATTCTTTAGGGAAATAATCGCCTTATTTGGATGATCGGATGAAGACGGATCTTTTGCACCGTTGCAATAATCGCATCGACTGCCATTTTCATCGGTTCCACCGCCGTTATCGAGAAATTTAATGGCAGCATCACGCAAATCTTCGATTTCCATTAACTGCTCTTCAACTAATAACTGATTTTTTCCATTGATCTGTACCGGAAAGATGTTTTTTTCCTTGATAACCGGAGGCTCCACTTGCTCATCATCAATTGGTGGCAATTTTCTATTTAAACCTGAATCAGTTTCAATAGTTGTTGTTACCAAGAAAAATATGAGCAGTAGGAAGGCTATATCAGCCATCGATCCTGCATTTACTTCTGGTGCTGATCTCTTTGCCATATTACGTTGTCATTTTTTTAACTCCTGCCCAAATCATTGATCCTGCAGCGGCTGCAATTAATATGTAAAATGCAATTAATCCTGCACCTGCCAAATGTGATTCTGTCGCAGTAGCCGGAGCGCCATTATACATGTATTCTCCACCATCCGAGCCACTAGACATTACGTACGCAATAACCAACACGGCTGCAAATGCACCCACACCGATAAGCGTACTTTTTAGCGAACCTGTGTCTGTAAAAAGTCCTTTGATAACAAAGAATAATACAAACAAGAGCGTTAGTGCAAAAATGATATACGTTACATAAGCCATTGGATCAACAATAGCTGAATCTCCTGACGCTGCAGCGGATTTGATAGCTTCGTCTCCCTTGGAAATGATCATCACTAAAAACACGATGCCCGCCAAACTTAAGACTGCTGCTATTATTTTTAATATCTTATACATAGTTCTTTCTTGTAATATTGATTATTTTCTTCTTCTGATCAAAATATCCATCAATGTGATAGATGCATCTTCCATATCATTAACGATACTGTCAATCTTTGCAATAATATAATTATAAAAGATTTGAAGAATAATCGCAACGATCAAACCAAATACGGTTGTCAAAAGTGCTACTTTAATACCACCTGCAACAAGTGAAGGCTGCATGTCTCCCGCCGCTTCAATCTTGTCAAACGCCTGGATCATACCAATTACCGTACCCATAAACCCAAGCATAGGAGCCAAAGCGATGAATAAAGAAATCCAAGATACATTTTTCTCCAATTGACCCATTTGAACGCCGCCGTAAGCAACTACTGCTTTCTCAACAGCATCTATACCTTCATCGGTTCTATCCAATCCTTGATAAAATATAGAAGCAACTGGCCCTTTAGTATTTCTGCAAACTTCTTTTGCCGCAGGAACACCACCTGAATTCAAGGCGTCTTCAACATCTTGAGTTAATTTTTTTGTATTTGTTGTAGATAAATTCAAAAAGATAATTCTTTCGATGGCGATTGCCAATCCAAGAATTAAACATAAAAGTACAATACCCATAAAGCCAGGTCCACCTTCAATAAAACGCTTTTTTAACTCTTGATGGAAACCTAATTCCTCTTCTGCTTCAGCATCTGGAGTTTCATCTTGAGTTAGAGTTGCAACTGTCGTTGTCGCCGTTGTGTTTGCAAATGTAGTTGCACTAACATTTCCGAAAGCCATTATACCTGTTATGGCAAGGATAGAAAATAGTCTTTTCATTGTTCTGATCTTAATTTTTATTAGTTAAAGTGTTAAAGATATAAAAAATTTATAATTAAAAAATAAATTAACAGTCGAGATTGGTATACTTCATTTATTGATCATGCCGTTTCAACATTACGTCAGCGTGTCTTATCAACGAAAGTACATTGTCTAACTCTCAAATTACTTGCAGAGAGGAAGGGATTCGAACCCTCGATACCCTTTTGGGGTATACACGCTTTCCAGGCGTGCGCCTTCGACCGCTCGGCCACCTCTCTAATTGATGTTTAATTGCAATGCCAAATAACGAAAAAACTTTTAGCGCAAAAAAATTTTTTAACCTTCTTTTTAAAACATTTCTCCGCGCAAGGAGGTCTCGAATATGGTTTTGAAGGTTTTAGCAGATAAATTTTCTCCTAAAAGATACATCAATTTGGTGATCGCTGCTTCTGTTGTGATGTCTTTCCCTGATATGACACCCATTGATTTTAGTTGTGAACTTGTTTCGTATTGCCCCATATTGACGCTTCCACCAGAACATTGGGTCACATTAATAACTGGTAAATTCTTTTTTATTGTCTCTTTTATCAATTTTAAAAACCATGGTTCAGTAGTCGTGTTTCCAGCGCCATAGGTTTCTATAATCACTCCTTGTAAGTTTGGTGTAGTTAAAAGACGCTCTAAAATAGATTCTGAAATTCCGGGAAATAGTTTTATCAGAGCGATATTCGTTCCAAAGGATTTATGAACTTTAAGTTTCTTTCTGTTATTAGGTTTGAATAAATGCTCCTTAAATATATTAAGGTGCACGCCAGATTCTGCCAGACAGGGGTAATTCAACGATTCAAACGCTTCAAAATGCTCGGCATTTATTTTAGTGGTCCTATTTCCTCTGTACAATTTGTATTCAAAATACAACCCAACTTCTCTAATGATGGGTTTGCCATTATATTGTTGAGACGCCATTTGAATAGAGGTTATCAAATTTTCTTTAGCATCCGTTCGCAAATCTCCGATCGGTAGTTGAGACCCAGTGAATATGACTGGTTTAGAAAGATTCTCAAGCATAAAACTCAAGGCAGATGCTGAATAGCTCATGGTATCACTTCCGTGCAAAACAACAAACCCATCAAAGTTGTCATAATGCTCCTCAATAATGTCCGCAATTTGAATCCAATAATCAGGATTCATGTTGGAGGAATCAATCGGCTTTGCAAATGAGATGGTTTCAATTTGGCAATCGAGTAATTTCAACTCGGGAATTTTTTTCAGCAGATTTTTAAAATCAAATGATTTTAAGGCACCAGTATTAAAATCCTTAATCATACCGATGGTTCCGCCAGTATAAATCAATAAAATATTTGGAGGTGTTGTTGGCATGTGTTAAACTTTAAATATGTCTTTGGAATTTTGTGTCGTGATCTCTGCAATGGTTTGCGTAGACACATCATACAATTCAGATAATTTTTCTAGAACTTTTGTAATATAAGAACTTTCGTTTCGTTTTCCCCTATATGGCTTTGGTGCTAAATAGGGTGAATCTGTTTCAAGCACCACATGTTTGATGTCTATGGTATTTATAAATTTGTCAATCCCACCATTTTTGAAGGTTACGACGCCACCGATACCTAATTTCATATTATAAGATATCGCCTTTTTTGCCTGCTCTAAATCCCCTGTAAAACAATGAAAGATGCCAAACAAATCGTTGCCTTTTTCTTGCTCCAAAACCTCAAAAACCTCATCGAACGCTTCTCTACAATGAATTACTATTGGTAATTTATAGTGCTTTGCCAATCGAATTTGGTGTTTAAAAGCTTCAATTTGAATATCTAAAGTGCTCTTATCCCAATAAAGATCAATTCCTATTTCACCAATGGCGACAAAGGATCGTTTGGAAAGGAGCGCTTCAACATGAGCTAATTCCTCTTTATAAGACGCTTTCACATGGGTTGGATGTACACCCGTCATCAAAAAAATGTTCTCGGGAAAATCGGCTTCCAATTGAAACATGGCCTCTGTATAGGTGGAATCTATCGCCGGAATAAAAAAACGGGTGACATCGTTCTCAATGGCTCGAAGAATCATGTCTTTTCTATCGTCATCAAAGGCTTCACTGTAGAGATGGGTGTGGGTATCGGTAATAATCATGCTGTAAAATTAATAGTTTTTATCGTACTAGGTTTTGGATTGAAATTAAATTTTATATTTAGACTAGAGGATAGAATAAGTTGATATCGAATCGATTTTTGTATCATGTCCAATTAAAAATATACATCATGTCATTACAAGCACACCTTATTGAAAAGGGTTATACTAAAATAAAATTGAAACTTACCAAAACCAATCATCTGGAAGTGAAGGCATCGATCAATGGCATTAAGGGACTTTTTATACTAGATACGGGAGCGTCAAGCTCTTGTGTGGGCTTTGAAGCCAATGAAACCTTTAAATTGACAGCGAAAGACAGTGAAGTGAAAGCCGCAGGTGCGGGCGCCACTGATATGGCCACCCAATTATCAAAGAAGAACAAACTGAAGATTGGAAAGTGGAAAAAAGACAAGGTAGCTTTAATATTATTCAATTTGACGCACGTTAATACAGCGCTCTTGGCTTATAACGCCCAACCTGTGGATGGAATTATTGGCGCTGATATACTCAAAAAGGCCAAAGCGGTCATTGATTATGACAAACGGTTTTTATATCTGAAATTGTAGTAAAAGTCTACGTTTATTATAAAAAGAAAGTATCTTTAAAATTGTATCCCCTAAACGAATAGTATATGCTAGCATCCATCGTAATTGCAGATGATCATCCCCTTATACTCAAAGGTCTCAATGACTTTTTAAAAGAAAAAAACTATAATGTCCTTGCCAGTGCCAAAAATGGGAACGATGCCCTTCAGGCCATTAAGGATTTGGAGCCAGATATTGCAGTTTTAGACATCCGCATGCCTTATTTAACGGGATTGGAAATTGCCAAACTCTGCAATGATCTCAATCTTTCCACAAAAATTATTCTGATTACACTTGAAAAAGATAGCGCGACTTATAAGGAAGCCAGGCTATTGCACATATTCGGATATCTTTTGAAGGAATTTGCACTCGTTGAATTGGAAAACTGCATCAGTTCCGTTATGGATGGCAAACGCTACTTTAGCCCAGAGTTAATCCAATATTTGGAAGTGGACGAACCCCCAGAAATGCTCGATCTATTGACGCCCGCTGAAAAAAGAGTATTGCGACTTATTGGTCAAAATAAAACAGCCAAGGAAATCGGCAACCTTTTATTTGTGTCCGACAGAACTATTGAAAAGCACAAGAGCCATATTATTAAAAAATTGGAATTAGAGCCCAAAGGCAATAGTTTGGCGCTCTATGCAAAAGAGAATGAAGAGTTTTTGGGAAAAAATACGTAGTTCTACGTATTGTGTCGCATTATCATATGTATGATCTTTACAATGCTATTAATCAATTCCTATTTTGGGAATTTAAAAGCTCTGATCAGTCATTGATTTAGAGCTTTTTCTTTAAAGATCGATAATCATGAAAGATAGAGTTAACCTTACACATTTTGTATTCATCGTGGGATTGATCATCAGTTCAGTTTTAGTAATTACGATGAATATATTGGTCAATTTTTATTAAATCATCATTTAAAAGTGTGATTAGTGAAAAATGTAATGGATTTACACTAGTTCAGTTCTCATTATGTTAATAAAAGTTCTTACACTATTTTAGTCGTAAATTTTTCTAGGTAACATCACAAAGAAATCCAACAGTGCACCTTATAACTATGGTTGTATCCACTTAACGTCCATTGTTTTTTCTATTTAGCATCTCCTAACTTAACTTTATAAGCAATAAGATTTAAAATTTTATTGTAGTTTTAGTTGATTCATCAAGCAAACAAAGATTGAACAAAATTTTACAATGCATATAATTAATCAAAAAATAAGCGTTCATTAAACTTTGTTGTAATCGAGAGTTTCATTCTAAATGTTGGAGCAACTAATGTTAATGCTGCCTATTTGAAATTCTAAAAATATGAAAACATTAATTTGTTATTTTACTGATAAAGAGACCTTTAATAAAATTGTAATAGTCTTTGCACTGATTCTATTAGTGTCTGGAACGTCTTGTGCCAATGATGATGCTCCGCCAGAAAACCCACCAACGCCAGAACAACTTTTTAATGCAAAAGTTTTGGGAGTTGGTTTTGACTGCGGGAGTATTTTTCTAATCCAATTCAACGATACCGCTCAAAATGTTCCTGATAATCTTGGTGATAAAATATTTTATGCAGTAAACTTATCCGAAGAATTTAAAGTCGATGATTTAGAGATCTATATCGTTTTCAGAGAGCTAACGGTTGACGAATTAATCGTCTGTTCAACTGAAGGCCCTTCATATCCTCGAATTTATATTGAAAGTGTCATAGAATGTTATGTTGGAGAAGAATGTAATTAAACTGTTGTGATGATAAACAAATGAAAATATTGATCGTGCCAACTGGGTGGTTAATGTTCTATTTGATATATCATTAAATTCTAAAATTAGGAGAAATAACAGCTTTTTCTGTTACCTTATAAGTGTACCAAATTAGAATTGTTATGAAAATTGCTGTTATTTTTTGTTTCCTTTAGCTTCTACACAACGCTTATAAAATCTTTTTCAGACTTCCAATGCAAAAAAGAGTAAGGCATCGTTGTATTGTAATTAGCTCAAATTAAGTAACCATAAATAAAAACCCATCAAACCGTTAACGTCAGATGGGTTAAAATTGATGTCGTGTATTCTTACTGAACCAGCACTCTTTTGTTCAAAACTTCTGTTCCATTTTGCACATTAAGAATATATAGTCCCGATGGCAATTTACTAACGTCTACTTGAATTGGTAGATTAGTACCTTGTAAATTATCAAGCGTCAAGACGACCTGACCAGATGTGTTAATCATTTGAATTTTAGAATTGGAACCCAAAACCTCTGACATCTGAATATTAAATTCATCTGTTGCCGGATTTGGATACACCGTTATGCGATCATTACTGCTAATTTCTTCAATTGATAATGTTTGAGTCCCTTCGTAAGCTCCAACGAATGTATTGGGAGTCGATCGCGTAGCGCCTAAAATATCCAACGGCACGTCGATTAAGCTTGGTGCCAAATAAAGCTCTGGTGCGGCAATGCTCAATGGAATGCTGAAATCTCCATTTTCTAAATCTTGCAATTCTGGCAAAAAGTTGACACTATTTTCATTTGTTTCCGAGAAAGCGATAAAATCTTCGAGATTGTTGGTGAACTGCTCACTGCCTCCCAATTCTCTACCGATACCACCCAAATAACCATTGGCACCGTTTGCGAAAAGTAAGTTGTAATCAGAAATTAGAAATCCTCTGTCCGTATTTCCATCTAACAACGCATAGGATCTATAAATATCCGTCGTTGTACCTATATTATTGACAATAATATTATTAAATACTTCCGCAGGAAACTCACCAGTAGAACCACCTCCCAAGTGCACACCTGCCGTCGAATAGTCAAACGGTGTGTCGCCAGTAAGTATGACAGTGTTATGGTATATTCTTGCCAATCCGTTATTCGCGCCTTGAGCGAAAATCCATATCCCAGTAACGCTTAAACTTGGATCCGTGGTCGAGGCCGTAAAATTGCTACGTTGCAATCCGGTGATGGTATTGTTTTTTATGATTGTTTCGGCACCGGCCAATGTACTTGATCTAATTCCAAATATAGCACCCGCGGTACTTTCATATTCAATATTGTTAATGACATTATTACTGATCTCACCAGAACACGAATCTAAACTGATGCCGCTAGTACTTACCGGAAGTATGGGTGTGACGTTAAAATTTTGAATGGATTCAATAATATTACCTGAAATAATAAAATCGCGTTCGCCCAAACCGTTAATTGCCAAGGCTCCTGAACTTAAATTATGACCCAAACTTGCAATGGCCCCAAAGGTACAATTGGTAATTTGATTGTTAATGTTCTCTTGAGTGACGGAGCCTAAAAAATTTGCAGCGGCTCTTAATTGTATGCCCCAAGATGAATTATCAATACTCATATTGTCAATGAGATTGTTGCTATTTGAGGTTTCGGGAGATGTGCCCGCTGATCTAAAAAATATACCCCTGGTATTCGTTTGAGGTCGTGCTCCATTGGCACCTAAAAATATAGAGCCGTTTGAGATCGTATTGTTTGAGCAACCGCTAGTTGAAGTACCTTCAAATTGATAGCCGTATTCAATTTCCTGACCAACTGCGGAAATATCCACAAAGTCCAGTTCATTGAAGGTCATCCAGCTAAGACTATTTATTCTAAATATTGCATCAGTACCAGAAGTTCCTTCCGCTTCAAAGGTTACAGTTTCTGGCGCTGCAGTAAAAATGAGCGGATTATCTTCACTTATACCTGCGATGTTTTCGAATATAATTCGCTCATTATAGATTCCTGGAGCAATCGTAAAAGTGGCACCACCTTCTCCAACACCATTGGTCTGAAGATCTTGCACTGCCAATAATAATGTCTCATAATCTGAAGTGCTCGTGCCGACAGAAAACTCTCCTGTAAGTTCTTGTCCATTCGCTATAAAGGGAAACCCCAAAATGAAGAACAATTTTGAAAAGAACGTAATTTTTTTCATGATGCTATTAGTTTTTTTTTGTTTAAGCACTTAAGATACAACTTGAAACAAAAAAAGGGTGTTAAAAGAATTGTAATTTATCTAGGATAGCGCTTCTTGTTAGATTAGAGCTATTAATAGTGTATGAATTCTTTATGCTTGATTTAATGTGCTAATCGTAGATTGATGAAGCGTTCAAACAAATAATGTTGGACTCTCAAAAAAGCACACATATGTAATCCTATGCAACCTCTCTCAAAAATCAGACGCGGTTTTTCCACGTTTATACTATCAACAACGTAATTTGATTTACCGAGCAATTAAAATTTCGATTACATAGCCATAAATCTTGAAGTAAGGAATGAAAGAACTTTAGGGGCTTTCATTAAAAAAATCTCAAAATATACGTAGAACTACGTATTGTTTGGTGTTTTAAAAATGGTCATCTTTGTAAGGCTATTAATTCTTAGGGGGATTATTTAAGTTAAAAGCTTCAGGTGTTTCGATACTTGGGGCTTTTTTTTATGTCTAATTTTCTATATCTCAAAACCATCCTCTATAAAAATACGTAGATCTACGTATTGTATACAACACCAATAATCAAGACATTTACAAAACTATGACCAAGTTAATCGAAGGTCTATTAAAAGAGATATCTAGTAAGTAAATTTGATTATTTTTCTAAATTTTTGCCAGTCCAAAATGAATCAAGACAGAAATAAGATTACACATAAACTTTTGGTAATTGGTCTTATTTTGAGTGCAGTGCTCATCATAGCGGCCAATATTTTGGTCAATTTCTTTTAGATCACATAAAACAAAAAGGGGCAACTTATACGAAGCTGCCCCTTTTTTCTATGTTAGTGTTATAATTCTACAATTCTAAAGAACGCTTCACATCGTTATCCATCAATAATTCTGTAGGATTTTCCAATGCTTCTTTGATGGCTACCAAAAATCCAACACTTTCCTTTCCATCGATGATTCTATGATCATAAGATACTGCGACGAACATAATAGGACGAATCTCAACGTGTCCATCAATAGCAACAGGTCGCTCTACAATGTTGTGCATTCCTAAAATTGCACTTTGTGGTGGATTGATGATCGGTGTTGAAAGCATACTACCAAACACACCACCATTAGAAATCGTAAATGTGCCTCCTGTCATTTCATCAACCGTAATTTGTCCATCACGTGCTCGGATAGCCAAACGCTTAACTTCTGCTTCTACGCCTCTGAAACTCAAATTTTCTGCATTTCTGATAACAGGTACCATTAATCCTTTCGGACCAGACACTGCAACACTGATATCGCAGAAATCATAACTTATCATTTCCTGCCCGTCAATCATAGAATTGACTGCTGGATACATTTTTAAGGCTCTTACTACAGCTAATGTAAAGAAACTCATAAAGCCCAATCCAACACCGTGTTTGTTTTTGAATGTTTCTTTATATTCTTCTCTCAACTTGAAGATAGGAGACATATCAACTTCATTAAAAGTAGTCAACATGGCAGTTGTATTTTTAGCTTCCACCAGACGTTCGGCTACTTTACGTCGCAACATGGACATTCTGCTTCTTGAAGAACCACGTTTCCCGCCTGTTGGTGTACCCATAGAAGGTGTGGCATTGACGGCATCATCTTTGGTGATGCGTCCATCTTTTCCTGAACCTTTAACATCTGATGCTGCCATATTCTTTTCAGAAAGTATTTTTTTAGCGGCAGGGCTCGCAACCCCTGTAGCGTAAGTTTTAGTTGCCGGGTTAGGTGCCTTCTCATGGTTATCCTTATTTGGAACTGCCTTCTGATCTTGCGACAAATCTTTCTCGGTTTTTGTTCCAGAACCTTCATCCCCACTTTTATAGGTTTCAGGAGTTTCTGGCTCATCTTTTGAACTCTCCTTTTTAGAGTCACCGCCTGGCTTTTCGGCATCCGTATCAATTAAACATACAACGTCACCTACAGCAACCGCATCGCCCTCTTCAGCTTTTAATGTAATAATACCGCTGGCTTCAGCAGGTAATTCCAAAGTAGCTTTATCGCTATCGACTTCAGCTATCGCTTGGTCTTTTTCTACATAATCTCCGTCGGCCACTAACCAACTTGCTATTTCCACTTCTGTGATGGACTCTCCCGGCGAAGGAACTTTCATTTCTAAAATCATCGTATGCTTTATTTTAGTGTATTGTTATTATCTTAATTTATTTCTGATTGTCTTTGGTCTTATCAAATATAAAATCCATCACTTCCTGATGACGACGTTTGGAACGTGTCGAACTTCCTGCAGCTGGCGCTCCATAAGGTCTTAAGGATGCAATTCTCCATGTTTTGACTTCGTCTAAAGTCATCAGCATATGGCTGTAAGCCCCCATATTTCGAGGTTCTTCTTGTGCCCATACGATATCACTTGCATTTTTATATTTTTTTAATACCTTTCTAATATCCTCTGCTGGTACAGGGAATAATTGTTCGATTCGTACAAAGGCAACATCATCCCTATCGAGTTGTTCACGTTCTTCGATTAAATCATAGTAGAATTTACCCGTCAAGAACACCAAGGTTTTGATTTTATCAGCCTCTGCATTATCGGCATCTATCACCATTTGAAAACTTCCATTGGCAAATTCATCAACCGTTGAAACACATTTAGGATGTCTCAACAAACTTTTTGGAGTAAACACGATTAATGGTTTTCTGAAATTGGTAACCATCTGCTTTCTTAATAAATGGTACATATTTGCTGGTGTTGTACAATCTGCGACAAACATATTGTCGACTGCGCATAATTGTAAATAACGCTCCATACGTGCTGAAGAGTGCTCTGCACCTTGACCTTCATAACCGTGAGGCAATAACATGACCAAGCCGTTCGATAGTTTCCATTTATCTTCCGCGGCAGAAATATATTGATCGAGCATAATCTGTGCTCCGTTGCTAAAATCACCAAATTGTGCTTCCCAGATGGTCAATGTAATTGGGCTTGCCATAGCATAACCATAATCAAAACCAACAACGCCATATTCAGATAAAAGGGAATTATAAATAAAGAAACGCCCTTGTTTTTCACTTAAGTGGTTCAACAACACAATTTCTTCTTCACTATCTTCAACCTTCACAACTGCATGTCGATGTGAGAATGTACCACGCTCTACATCCTGACCAGAAAAACGGACGTCATACCCTTCTTCCAACAACGTTCCATACGCCAAGTGTTCCGCCATTGCCCAATCAAGCTTATCTTCATCGAACATGGTTTTTCTTGATTCCACGAGTCGTTCAATCTTTTTGATGAACTTTTTGTCTTTTGGCAAAGATGAAATGACATCCGTAATCTTTGCTAATTTATCCTTTGAAACCTTCGTATCAACTGGTTTCATCATTTCGACTTCTGTAACATTTACAAAATCTTTCCACTCATTTTGCATGAATGGTGTGATGATGGTTTTATCAACTTTTCTAGAATCTTCAAGCTTTTCTTCTAGAGATGCTTTATAATCTGCTTCGAGTTTAGAGGTGTAGTCTTTATCTATGATCCCGTCCGCCAATAACTTTTCGTTATAGATTTCTCTTGGATTATGA
>JBBSOJ010000049.1:0-15356 GCA_038259855.1 Flavobacteriales bacterium | reverse complement strand
GCTTTGTATCTGCAGCAAGTACTAAATCAACAAACATATAATTGGGACTATCACCTTTATTTACTTTTTTTATGCTGACCCCGTCATACGATATTTCCACTTTTGCAGTACTGATATCAGGGTGTTTCACCAACAGTTGCAAATCAGGATTCTCAAATCCGACCCACCAATGGGGTGGTTCAATTCGTTCAACTTGAGAGAAGATTGTCATACTGGTAAGGAGAATCAAAAGTTTGATGAGTCGTTTCATGTTTCTGGATATCAAATGTTATACATCATTAAACAGTCACTAAATTATTGGGCTGTATAGTTACCAAGGTATTATTGACCATAATATTTAAATCACGATCCCCAGAAAGTTCAAATTTAGTGTTTCCATGGGCCACATTCACTTTTAAAATTTGATTTCTAAAATTCACTTTAAAAGAATACGCATCCCACTGTTTTGGAATTCTTGGTGTAAAATATAGTGTATCATCTTTGACCCTCATGCCTCCAAATCCCTCAACTATGCTCATCCAAGTCCCAGCCATAGAAGTGATATGCAATCCTTCTTCTACTTCATGGTTATAGTCATCCAAATCTAATCTAGACGTTCTTAAATAAAATGTATACGCTTGTTCCATTCTGCCTAACTTCGCCGCCTGAATGCTATGCACACAAGGTGACAGTGAACTTTCATGTACCGTATAAGGCTCATAAAAATCGAAATGACGCTCCAACTCCTCGGTGGTAAAATGATCTTCAAAGAAATAAAACCCCTGAAGTGTATCGGCTTGTTTGATGTATGGCGATCTCAAAATTCGATCCCAGGACCATTTTTGATTGATAGGTCGCTGTGATTTATCCAGATGTTCAACAGTCACCAAATCCTTATCCAAAAATCCATCTTGCTGTAAATAAACTTGATGCTTCTCTGAATATGGGAAATACATGCCATCAGCTACTTTTTTCCAAGCTTCCAATTCGGAACTTTCAATCTTTGTTTTAGTCATAATCCTTTTATAATCAGAACCATGATTCAATTTTACAGTTTCAATGTTTTCAAGAGCATAGTCAATGCACCATTTGGCTAAATAATTGGTATAAAAATTATTGTTGACATTATTCTCATATTCATTGGGACCTGTAACACCAAGAATGACATATTTATTTTCATGGGTTGAAAAATTAGCACGCTGATGCCAGAAACGAGCAATGCCGATAAGAACTTCCAAGCCTTTTTCAGGAATGTAACTATAATCTCCCGTATATCTATGATAGTTATAGATTGCAAACGCAATGGCGCCGTTACGGTGAATTTCCTCGTGTGTAATTTCCCATTCGTTATGGCATTCTTCGCCATTCATGGTGACCATTGGATAAAGCGCCGCGCCATTTTTAAAACCTAAATTATTTTGAGCATTCTCAATGGCCTTTTCAAGATGATGGTATCGATATGTCAATAGTTTTCGAGCAACCTCCTGATCTTTTGTTGCCATGTAAAATGGAATGCAATAAGCTTCCGTATCCCAATAGGTACTACCTCCATACTTTTCACCGGTAAATCCTTTTGGACCTATATTGAGACGCTCGTCTTTACCAAGATATGTTTGATTTAGTTGAAAAATATTAAAACGGATGCCTTGTTGTGCCTTCACATCACCTTCAATGGTGATGTCTGCCATTTCCCATATTTTCTCCCAAGATGCTTTCTGAAGTTTCAACAGTCCATCAAACCCGAGTTTTACCGCCTCGTCCAGCGACCTTTTAGCAGCTGTGATCAATTCCTCTTTATCATGATTACGATCTACGACATAACCCCCAAATTTGTTGATTGTAATAGTTTCGCCTTTTAAGACCTGCGCTTTATATTGAAATTCTATATAATCAACCGCATCGTTTATTGGTGCTTCTGGCTTTAAGTTAATACCGTTATAGCGAACCTGCGTTTGCATAGAGGTACAGACATGAAACTCTGTCTTCATGGTATGTGACACAATAAAAGCCTGCTCATTCTCATAATTAACACTCAACGGGTTCCAAAATTTGTCATCCCAATTGCTGTCTTCATTGGTAATACCAGCATCAATATAGGGCTCAAAGATGATTTGAGCTTCATTATTTAAAGGAGTCACTTTATATTGAATAGCTCCAACTTCATCCATCTCCAAACTCAAAAATCGTTTTGTTTGTACTTCAATCTCCACATAATTATGAAGGGTTATCACAAAACTACGCGATAACCAGCCCTCTTTCATATTCAATTCCCTTCTGAACTTGTGGACCTCTTTACAATTACCCAGATCGAGCGCTTCGCCATTGACGATGACGTTTATGCCTATCCAATTGGGTGCATTAAGAACTTTTGCAAAATATTGTGGATAGCCATTTTTCCACCAGCCAACTCTGGTTTTATCGGGATAATAGACCCCAGCGATATAACTTCCCTGAAATGTTTTCCCTGAATACTGCTCCTCAAAATTGGCACGTTGCCCCATGGCGCCGTTGCCAATACTAAAAATACTTTCTGACGATTTAACGCGATCGGCATCAAACCCCTCCTCTATGATCGACCAATTATTTGGTTGTATATAATCTTGATTCATTTTTTAAATAAATGTTAGATATTAGATGTTAGACCGCTTCGCTTTTAAACTAAATGAAAACTGTCCTTTCCCTTTTCTCTATGTTCTTTTTTCTTTTATTAAGTCATTCAAAAACTCAAAGCTTATTTCTGTGAAATCATTAAACACAAAATCTGCCTTTTTCAAGGTTTTTTTATCGCCAATCCCAATAGAAACCATGCTTGCAATATTGGCAGCTTTGATACCGGCCAAAGAATCTTCAAAAACAATGCAGTCCTTTGGGTCAGTATTGAGCTGCTCTGCCGATTTTAGGAATACTTCGGGGTTTGGCTTTGCTTTGGTCACATCATTACCGTCTACAATAACTTCAAACTTATCCAAAAGGTTAACTTTCTCCAGAATCATTCTGGCATTTTTGCTGGCAGAACCTAAAGCTATATGTTGACCTTTTTCGATTAAGTAATCCAAAATTTTAGCCACATCCGGTAAGATTTCGGAGGCATCCATTTTGTTGATGTAATTTAGATAGTCATCATTCTTAAGCGCCATCAGTTCGACAAATTCATCTTCGCTGATACTTTTGTTGCCCCAAGTGAGGATTTTCTCCAATGATTTAACTCTGCTAACACCTTTAAGCTGTTCGTTTTGTACTTCAGTGAAATCAACACCTATGCTGTTGGCCAATTTCTTCCAGGCTAAAAAATGATATTTAGCCGTGTCTACAATGACTCCGTCGAGATCGAATATGAATGTTTTTTTAGTCATTTATTATAATTGTTGCTTTGTCATTTACTAATAATGAGAGGACACCTGCCAAAATCATTGAACAGCCACCAATCAATAAAGCGTAAATAGGTTCGTTATTAAAATATTTAGAGACCAGAAATCCAAGAATGGAAGCGGCCACAAGTTGAGGGATGACAATAAAAAAGTTAAATACGCCCATATAATAGCCCATTTTAGAGGCTGGTAAAGAGCCAGAAAGCATAGCGTATGGCACAGATAATATACTGGCCCAAGCGATACCAACACCTATCATAGGCAACCATTCAATAGTAAATGTCGTTGGTTCGTTAATAAAATACAGAGACATCAGTCCCAATCCTCCAGCGACCAACGCCAAAAAATGCGTGAATTTTCTACTCGTGTATTTGGCCAATAATGGCAACAAAAAGGCCACTGCCGCTGCGATGATATTATAATTCGCAAACATCTCTCCAACCTGATTTGCACCCGTATTATAAGCATCAGATGTTGTGTCGGTCGTTTGGTATATATGCTCGGTGACCGCTGCCGTAGTATAGATCCACATAGAAAATAAGGCGAACCAAGAAAAAAATTGTACCCAAGCCAATTGCTTCATAACTTTAGGCATCATTTGAAAATCAATCATAATGGTTACAAAACCATTTTTAGATTTATTTTTTTGCAATAATCCTGATATAATGAGTGCAATACCTCCCAAACTGATCAGACCTAGGGTTAGAACGTATAGATCTTTCTTTAAATCTTGGGCGTAGATAAAATAGGTTGTCAGCAATCCTATTGCCAAGGCTAATATTCCCTTTGTCAAATGTGATGTTCCATTTTTCTCATACCATTCATTTGTGAAATCTTTCTCAATGGGCGTTGCTGTTTTTTCAGCATCCTCGAATGATTTCATTTCCTCGGGAGAATATTCTTTAGATCTTAACACAGTCCAAAGTACTGCAATGAAAAATGCCGCGCCACCGATATAAAACGAGTATTTAACAGAATCTGGGATAATACCTTCTGCAGCCGTATTTGCAACGCCAAAATACGTGAGGATCAAAGGCAGTTTTGAAGCTATGTATGCGCCAATTCCAATGAAAAAACTTTGCATTGCAAATCCTTTGGTTCTCTGATGTTCTGGAAGATTATCTCCAACAAATGCTCGAAAAGGCTCCATGGATACGTTGATAGACGCGTCCATAATCCAAAGCATCCCTGCAGCAATCCAAAGTAGAGGTGAGTTGGGCATGATGAACAATGCCAAGGAAGCCAAAATTGCGCCCACCAAAAAATAAGGACGACGACGACCCAATCGGGGATGCCAGGTCCGGTCACTAAAGTAACCAATTATTGGCTGTACAATCAATCCTGTTAACGGCGCTGCTACCCAAAGAATCGGGATATCATCAATTTCCGCTCCAAGAGTTTGAAAAATTCGACTGACATTTGCATTTTGCAGGGCGAAACCCATTTGAATTCCCAAAAAGCCGAAACTCATGTTCCAGATTTCCCAAAATCCTAGCGAACGCTTTTTCATTATAGTATGTATTTAATTACTACTATTGATAAGCGAAATTACTTACCAAAACTTATTCATGAGAAGTGAAAATATAAGTTTTGATCGTATTTGTATAGGGCGTAAATATACTAAAGTTTTTAAATAAACCTATAAAATATTCTATTTAGTGGATTCCCGTTCAATTAGATTTGTTTCTATAACTATCGTCTGAAAACGTTCTTCGTCTTCTTCATTTTCTAGCTTATCAATCAATAAACCAGCTGCTTTCTCACCCATAAGTTGGCCGTGTTGGCTAACAGTCGTTAAGCTAGGTGTAGCATGTTTGGACAACACGCCATCTGTAAATCCTATAAATTGTATGTCCTCCGGGACTTTTAGATTCATCTTTCGAGCCACTTTCATAGCGATAATAGCGTATAATTCGTTGACGGCAAACACACCATCGATCGTTTTGTTATCTCTAAAAAGCTGCTCTATTTCAGCTTCTAACGAATCTAAATGATCTTCGGACAGCAATTCATCATCTACCTTTAAAATTAACTTGGAATCTGCAATGATCTTAAAATCCTCAAGCGCTTCAAGATACCCCTGTGTTCGCAGTTTGCCAACATTCACATAATCTTTGGTAGTGATGATGGCGATGTTATGGCAGCCATTTTTCAGCAGTTTATAGACGGCATTTTTGCTTCCTTTCAGATCGTCGATAATGACCTTATCGCAGTGAATATCATTGACGACCCTATCAAACATGACAATGGGCATACCTTGATTTATGGTTTCCGTTAAGTGATGATAATCTTGATGTTGCAAGGTTTCTTTAGAGATTGACAAGATAAATCCATCAATACTTCCATTGGCCAACATTTGCATATTGATGACTTCCTTATCAAAGGATTCATTGGATAGACCAACTATGACATTATAACCACGTTTATTGGCGACCAACTCGATACCTCTGATGACTTTCGCAAAAAAATGATGGACGATTTCAGGAATGATAACGCCAATCGTTTTTGTCTTTCTATTTTTTAAGCTCAAAGCGATGTTGTTAGGTCGATAGTTGTATAATTTCGCAAAAGCTTGAATCTTAAGCCTCGTATCTTCGCTAATTTCAACACTATTCCGTAGTGCTTTCGACACAGTTGAAATCGAAACGTCCAATTCTCTAGCAATTTGTTTTAGCGTAATTTTTTTCTTCATTTTTTTTGAATATTAGCGAATTTAACGAATTAATTTCAACCAGATGAGTCATTTCCATTCCATACTTAATACTTATCGCAGGACATTATTGGATATTTGATAAAAATTGACTATTTTCATTAAACTCTGCTCATATTTAAGAAAGTTTTTAACACGAAAACGTTTTCGCAACTCTAATTTAAATGTCATACCATTTAGATACCTAAAATTTACATAGATTTAACCCGAGAAGCGAAAATATAACAAATTTTAACAGCATTAACTCTTAAAAATAGTGTATGAAAACATTTTTAAATAGTTTATTTTTATTGGCATTACTGTTCCCCTCCATTTTATTGGCT
Source organism: Flavobacteriales bacterium (assembly GCA_038259855.1). Classification (GTDB taxonomy): domain Bacteria; phylum Bacteroidota; class Bacteroidia; order Flavobacteriales; family Flavobacteriaceae; genus JBPOFM01. The sequence continues at coordinate 8,976 of JBBSOJ010000049.1, read as the reverse complement.
CAAAATCCATTGACTGGGGTTGTCACAGATGAGGCAAGTTCACTTCCTGTGCCAGGTGTGAACGTCTTATTACGTGGGACTAATACAGGTACAACTACTGATTTTGATGGTCGGTATTCTATCAATGCTAAATCAGGTGATGTCTTGGTGTTTTCCTATATAGGATACAAAACACAAGAAATATCCGTAACCACGCAATCCAATATTAATGTAACTTTAGCTGAAGATGCTGCCGCGCTTGATGAAGTGGTAGTTATCGGTTATGGTACAGTGAGAAAGGAGGATGCTACGGGCTCTGTAGACATCGTAACAGAAAAAGACTTTAATAAAGGACCGATTATTTCTACCGATCAATTATTGGCCGGTAAGGCAGCTGGTGTTAGAATCACCACTAATGGAGGATCTCCAGATTCTGCACCAAATATTAGAATCCGTGGTGGAGCCTCTTTAAATGCTCAAAACAATCCATTGATCGTTATTGACGGTGTTCCGATTGGCAATGACAATCCTGCTGGTATTTCTAACCCGTTAACGCTTGTTAATCCGAACGATATCGAAAGTTTCAGTATCTTGAAAGATGCTTCGGCAACGGCCATTTATGGTACACGAGCTTCCAATGGTGTTATTATCATTACGACTAAAAAAGGAACATCAGGTGCTCCTAAATATAACTTTTCGACAGATGTGTCTGTTAATTCAGCTGGTGAAGGCTTAGATATGATGACAAGTGATGAATACGTTCGCTTCATTCAACAATATCACCCAAATTTTGTATCTAATTTAGGAGTTGAGCCAGGTTCTGTTGTTACAAATGAACCTGTTGCTCAAACAGTAGATGGCAGATCAGTGTATAATACTGATTGGAGAGATGCGGTTTTCAGAACGGCCTTTACTTCAAACACCAACTTTAGCGCAAGAGCGAATCTATTAGGTAAACTACCATTCAGAGCTTCTATAGGATATACGAATGCAGAAGGTGTCGTAAAAACAGATGATTATGAAAGGGTAACCGCATCTTTTAGATTAACACCGTTATTATTAAAAGACAATTTGAAAGTTGACTTAAATGCAAAAGGAGTGTTTGCTGATAAAAATGCCATTGATGCCAATGGCGCTTTGGCTGGGGCAATTGTGTTTGACCCTACTAAACCAGTATTTAACAGTGCTCCAGATAACCCTTTTGGAGGTTATTATACTAATACAAATAATGGACTTATTGACGGACAAGCAAATCCACTAGCCTTGCTAGAGCAGCGTGAACGTCCGGAGCGTGTTTTCCGTTTTTTAGGTAACGCTGAATTCGATTACACCATGCCCTTTTTACCAGAATTAAGAGCGGTCGTAAATCTTGGTCTTGATGCTTCACGATCGAAAATTGAAGAAACGTATTCTGAAAATGCGTTAGCCACGTATCGTATTGATAACGAAAACGATGCATTTGTTTTCAATCCAGGAGTAAATTACAGAGAACGTCAGCATATAACAAATACTACTTTTGACGCTTATACGCAATATGCCAAAGACTTTGATGAAGGATTCATTAAGAAGTTTGACGTACAAGTTGGATATTCTTATCAGAATTTTAAAAATGATGGGAACCAGGATCGTTTTGAATATGATACTGAAACAGGTTTAAGAATTCCTACCCTGAATGCTGATAACCCAACCAATCGTTATTATAATGTGTTGAATCTTCAATCTTATTTTGGCCGTGCCAATCTTGATCTTGCAGGTAAGTATCTGTTTACATTTACGCTTAGAGCTGATGGATCTTCGTTATTTACCGAAGAAAATCGTTGGGGCTATTTCCCTGCTGCTGGTTTCGCTTGGAAAGTAAAAGAAGAATCGTTTTTAAAGAATGTTGAAGTTCTTAATAGTCTTAAGGTAAGATTGGGATATGGAGAAACTGGACAACAAGATATTACAGGAGCAGTAGGATTTTATCCATCGATTCCCTTATTTATAGCTGGTGATAATAACAGTCAATACTTGCCAGGATCATCTTTATATTCAGCACTTCCTTTCAACCCAAATTTGACTTGGGAGAAAACGACAACATATAATGCTGGTATAGACTTTGATTTCTTCAAAAATAACTTTATATCAGGTTCTTTTGACATTTACAAACGTGAAACGACCGATTTATTGGCAAGAGTTCCGGTTCCTCCAGGGCAGGCATTTAGCAATACTTTTATAGACAACGTTGGAGCAACGGAAAGCGAAGGTTTTGAATTGAATTTAAATATTCGCCCTGTAGTAAGTGAAAATTTTGGGTTTAGCATTAATTCAAACATAGCATACAACAGAGCAGAAGTTACGGATCTTGATGATATAGAATTACTTTCTGCAGGTGGAACATTGCGTGGTACTGGAGCATTTTTATTATTCAATGCGGTTGGGCAACAGCCTAGTAGTGCATTTATATTCAAACAAGTATATGATACAAATGGAAACCCTATCCCTAATAGTTTCGTAGATTTAAATGGTGATAACATCATTAACAATGAAGATCGCTATTTTGAGCAGATTGCTCCGAATTGGACCTTTGGATTCGGTCTAAATTTTGATTATAATAACTGGGATTTGAGTGCAAACTTCAGAGGTCAAATAGGTGGTAATGTATATAATTTAAACAAATTGAATTATGGCTTTATCGAAAGCGCATTGCCTACAAATAACACAAGTATTACAAACGTGCTCAACTTTTATGACGGGGCGGCCAATCCAGTTTTTAACAATGTGATAGGCAATGTGCAGTTTTCCGACTATTTCTTGGAAGATGCGTCATTTTTAAGATGTGATAATATTGCGTTGGGTCATAGATTCAACAACATTATAAAAGATGGTAGTGTTCGTTTTTATGGAGCAGTTACCAATCCCTTCTTGATAACAGATTATTCAGGTCAAGATCCTGAAAATTTTGGAGGAATAGATGGCAATTTTTATCCTAGACCAACCATTTACACGCTAGGAATTAATTTCGATTTTTAATAAAAACAACTATGAAAAAAGCAATTTTAACAATTATTGGGTTTACAATGTTAGGCATTGTATCCTGTACAGACGACTTGAACACAGAACCCCAAGTTCAGCTCACGTTGGATGAACTGCTTGCGCAGGATCCCGGAGCGATCACGGGTATCGTATCTAGATTGTACGCTTCTTTTGCCTTGTCTGGACCGAATGGCCCAGGCAGTTCAGATATCAGCGACGATCCAGGTGAATCACCTTTCTTAAGGGGAATTATCAATCTTCAGGATTTTACTGCCGACGGTATGAAAAATCGTTGGGGAGATGATGGTCTTGACCAATTGACTACCACATCAGATTGGGACGGTAACAATAAATTTTTTCGATATTTATACAATCGAGCCTATTACACTATTCCACAATGTAACAATTTGATTCAGGTATTGAATAACTCTGAATTCCCTAATAGTGAGGTGATTAGAGGTGAAACTAGATTTTTAAGATCACTCGCTTATTTTTATGTGATTGATGCCTTCGGTAAAGGTGTTCTTGCGACAGAAGATAATTTAGGCCAGACACAACCATTGCCTGAAGCGACTAGAGAAGAATTATTCAATTATGTGGAATCTGAACTTTTAGCTATAGAGCCTACAATGCCCGTTACAAGCGAGTATGGTAGAGCCAATAAATTTGTGGTTGACATGTTATTAGCAAAACTGTATATAAACGCACAAGTTTATACTGGAACCGCTAGGTATGATGACGCATTAGTTTACGTCAATAAGATTATAAATGAAGGGAGCTATACTCTAACCCCAAACTTTATACAACTGTTCTCTGCAGACAACAATACGACTTCAGAAATCATTTTTCCACTTATAGCTGATGCTGTAACAAGTCAAAGTTTTGGAAACACTACCTATTTAGTCAATGGAAATTTAAGTCCTGACACGATTCCAATCGTAGAGTTTGGAGCAACGGAAGGTTGGCAAGGTCACCGTGCTACTGAAGCATGGTACGGACTATATGGAGATTTGGAGACGACTACAGATGAACGCGCAGACATATTTTGGACTGAAGGTCACAATTATGAAATGACAGATTATAGAACATGGACTGATGGTTACCCTGCTGTTAAATTTAGAAATACCGCCTTTACAGGGACCTCAACTGCTACGCAATTTTCTCCAACAGACTTTCCACTTTATAGGTTAGCCGACGTGTATCTTATGTATGCTGAATTAGCAGCAAGAGGTGCGGCTGGAGCCAACATGAGTGACGCCGTAAATTACGTCAACCTTGTGAGAGCAAGAGCTAATGCCGGTAACATAAATGAAGCTCAAATTACTCTAGATTTTATTTTAGATGAGAGAGCAAGAGAATTGAATTTAGAAGGTCACAGAAGAACCGATTTAATTCGTTTCGGAAAATTTACGGGAGGATCGTACTTATGGCCTTGGAAAGGTAATGCTCAAAATGGTGTGGCTATTCCTTCATTCTACGATTTATTTCCAATTCCTGAACAAGCATTGCAAGCTAATTTAAACTTACAACAAAACCCTGGTTATTAATTTCAAATAAAAATAAATCATGAAAAAAATTAAAATTTTATTAGTACTGATCGTTACTGCAATCGGCTTTAATTCTTGTCAAGAAGACGACGAATTAACATTCGTTGCAAGTGAACCCGCTGCATTCAGCTTTTCAAATTCTTTTTCTTCGGAATACATATTAACGTCTGCTACAAGCACTAATCTTGGAGAGCGTTTTACATGGAATACTCCAGATTTCGAAGCACCAACAACAATAACTTACGATTTAGAAAGATCAATTACTGGCGATTTCAGCGATGCTGAAACTCTAGGAACAACGTCTGAAAATGAAATTGCTGTGACTGTTGGACAATTATTAGAACTTGCTATGGCTGCTGGTTTGGACAACGATGCTGATACTGATGCTCCAAATATGGGGGACGTTTTTGTCAGAGTAAGAGCATATTTAGGCAATGGTGGCCTTGATGTCTTCTCACCTATTCAAACATTGATGTTGGTATTACCTGAAGCTTCAGATGAAACTCCACAATTGCCAAAATTATACGTTGTAGGACAATTTTTAGGAAGCAGTGGATACGGAAGTAATTGGACTGCAACAGACGCAGTACCATTAGCTGCTAGTTCAATGACAACATCTGATTTTGAAGGATTTGTATACATGGCAGCATCGACTGAAGGTTATAAATTCTTACCAACCAATATCGATTTTTCAAATGATTATGGTGATGACGGTACGTTTACAGGCATTTTATTACAAGAGGGAGAGGTTAATTGTGAATCACTGCCAGAAGGGTTTTATCTTATGAAAGCAAATACTGAACTTCTTACGTATAGTTCAGAACTTACTTCATGGGCAATTACCGGTAATGCTACACCACTTGGTTGGCCAGATAACGGCGTTCAAGATCAAGATATGACTTACAACCCAGATACCAAAAAATGGGAAATCACCATCGCGTTAGTAGCGGATGGTAATGAATTTAAATTTAGAGCAAACGATGGCTGGGATTTAAATTTCGGAGATGATGGTGGAGACGGTACTTTAGAATACGGTGCTGGAAATATGTCAGTAGCCGAAGCAGGAACCTATTTGATTGAATTGGATTTAAGCAATCCAAGAATGTACACTTATACTGCGACATTACAATAACCTATACTAATCACAAAAGGGCTGACCGATAAGGTTCAGCCCTTTTTTTAAAACCAATTTCAGCTATGAAAAACTTTATCTTTTTAATTTTTTCCTTTTTAACGACCTTTTGTTTTGCTCAACAGCAAACAGTGACGTATTCTGTCTCGCCTACTACTTTTGAGGAAACGGAAACGGTGACGCTTACTTTTAATGGAAGCAGTATTAATGAATCCGCGTGGGGATTAACTGGCAATACATTATACCTTTGGGCTTGGTCTTTTGATGTCAACAATGAAAACATCATGAATTCTCCAACCAACGGAGAATGGACCAATTCAAATGAAACAAATCGATTGACTTATAACGGAGGTTCTGATACGTATACGATCTCTTTTGTTCCGACCACGTTCTATCAACGAACTGGTATTGGACGTATCGGCTTTCTTATTAAAGCTAAAAATGGTACAGGAGATAAAAAGAGTCAAGATATTCTTGTCAACGTCGGCGCCTTTCAAGCGACTTTAACAACACCACAACAAAATAGCACAACCATTTTAAGCTCTGGCGGTAGTTTGAATATTGCTGCAAGCAATTCTGGAGGAACTGCCAGCTATGTTCTAAAAGCGAATGGTATAACACTCGATTCTAATGCGGCAACTTCAAATTATTCATTTACGCATACTAACATCACGTCTAACCAAAATTACGAACTGGAAGTGACCCAATCGGGTACAACCATCACAAAAACATTCATGGCCATTGTAAATCCTGGTGACAATACGCAAAGTTTGGCCGAAGGACTGGTTGATGGAATCAATTACACATCACCTACAAGTGCAACCCTAGTCTTATCGGCTCCTTTGAAGGATTTTGTATATGTAGCAGGTAGTTTTAATAATTATCAGCCTAACGCTGCTTATGCCATGAAAAAAGATGCCGCAACGGGTAAATTTTGGTTGGACATTACAGGTCTTGTGGCCGGTGAAACGAATACCTACCAATATTGGGTTGTAGATCAAACGCCTATTGCTAATTCTCCGATGTTGGTGAAGACTGCAGATCCATATTCTACATTGGTATTATCACCTTTTGATGATTCAGGCATTTCCGCAGTTTCTTATCCTAACATACCAGCTTTCCCAGCCGGACAAGAACGCGAAGTTACTGTTTTGAAAACAGGCGAAACACCATACAATTGGCAAGTCACAAATTTTACGAAACCTAAAAAAGAAGATTTAGTGATCTATGAGGTTTTAATCAGAGACTTTGATGCCAATCGTAACTATCAATCACTCATCGATAAAATAGATTATTTTAAAAATTTAAATATCAACGCTATACAGTTAATGCCTATCATGGAATATGAAGGCAATGAAAGTTGGGGCTATAACACGGCATTCCACATGGCATTGGATAAATATTACGGAACTGAAAATAAGTTTAAGGAATTTGTCGATCTGTGCCATCAAAATGGCATCGCAGTCATTCTTGATGTCGCCTTAAATCATGCTTTTGGTAGAAATCCAATGGTACGTATGTGGATGAATGATCCTGACGGTGATGGTTGGGGTGGTCCAAGTGCGGAAAGTCCTTATTTTAACCAAACTGCCAGACATTCCTATAGTGTCGGTGATGATTTTAATCATCAACAACCCTTAACTCAAGCTTATGTAGAACGTGTCGTTAAGCATTGGGTTGAAGAATTCAAAATTGATGGATTTCGTTGGGATCTAACCAAAGGATTTACTCAAAACTGTACTGGTAGTAACGAAGGTTGTACCAATGGTTACCAGCAAGATAGAGTTGACATTCTTAAAGCTTATGCTGATTATTCTTGGTCGTTAGATGATGATCATTATGTGATTTTTGAACATTTGGGAACTGAAAATGAAGAAAAAGAATGGGCCAATTATAAATTTGATGAAGGAAAAGGCATCATGATGTGGGGTAAAATGACAGATCCTTACAATCAATTGACCATGGGATTCAATTCCAACAATAATATTGCAGGTGTTGGCCATAAGTCTCGTTCACAATTTTTAGGACCACGCGTCATTGGTTATGCAGAAAGCCATGACGAAGAACGATTGATGTATAGAAATTTAACATTTGGAAACAACTCTAATACCTCTCATAATGTGAGAGATCTAGACATCTCATTGTCAAGAATGTCAGCGCTTGGCGCTGTTACCATTCCTGTGCCAGGACCTAAAATGATTTGGCATTTTGGAGAGCTAGGAATGGAGAACTCTATTTTTACATGTAACAACGGTTCTGTGAATCTACCGGGAGGTAGCGATGGGGATTGCAAATTAGATACCAAACCGCAACCACAATGGACCGAGAACTGGCTTGGAGATACGGAAAGAAGCAAAATTTATAACGATTGGTCTAGAATGATTCAACTGAAAAAAGATGAAGCTGTCTTCGAAGGCGATTATGATATTAATTCTGGCAACACACTTACTCCAAAAGTGTATGTTTTTGACAATGCTTTGCCTGCGTCACAACTTAAAAATGTAGTGATCCTTACCAATTTTGATGTGGTAAGCCAAAATGTAGTACCAAACTTCCCTAACACAGGTGTGTGGTACGATTTGATGGACCCCACAGGTGCCACTACGCTATCTGTTACCAATACGGCCAGTGCAATTGCTATTGCTCCTGGACAATTTAAAATGTATGGTAACGCATCCTCCGTATTAAGTGTGAACGATGTCGTAAGCAGTTCTAAATTTAAGATCTACCCTAACCCAGTAACCAACACCTTTAATATTAATCAATCGGTTGAGGATTTAACTATTTATGATATTACAGGAAAATTGATCAAAACCTTTAAAGGGAGTTTCACCAAAAACGATGCATTTGACATTTCAGATTTAAAAAATAGCATCTATTTGGTGACTATTAAAAATTCTGAAGGTCAACAATTAACCACAAAATTGGTAAAATTGTAAGACTACTATTCATTTTAAATTAGCCGAAAAGCCTTTCGAATTTTTGAAAGGCTTTTTTTTGGCGTCATATTAAACTATCAAATCGATTCACAGGTAAACTTTTGATAGACTCACGCGACTGCGATTCCTTTTATTTTCCGCAATGTTTAAAATAAGATGAGATCTCACACAATACGATCGTTTATGTCAATTAACTGATACCGAAGAGACCTCCTCTTTTTACCTCAAATAGTGGTCCGAAGCCATATGATATAAAAAAAAAATTATAATTGAACGGTACTTAACTTCCGTTCTATCCTATGTGATCTAGTCAAGTTTTTCCTTTAACATGCAAAGTACACCCAATTCTTCTCTTGATAAGTTT
>JBBSOJ010000048.1:0-15427 GCA_038259855.1 Flavobacteriales bacterium | reverse complement strand
GGTAGTTTCAATACACCGCAATCGGTAAAAGATGACTTAACTATCGTATTTACGTCGCTTCATGGCACATCGATTGTTTCTGTACCTGAAACTTTGAAGAGAGCTGGATATAAAAATGTTCATATTGTTGAAGAACAGCGCGAACCGAACGGTGATTTTCCAACCGTAAAATCACCAAATCCTGAAGAACCGGAAGCACTAAAAATGGCACTGGATCTGGCAGACAAAGTAAATGCCGATATCGTCATTGGAACCGATCCCGATTGTGATCGTCTGGGTGTGGCCGTTAGAAATACGGAAGGCGATATGGTACTGTTAAATGGGAATCAAACCATGGTTATGATGACTGATTTCCTATTAAAACAATGGAAAAAAGACGGAAAAATTAAGGGTAAGGAATTTATCGGCTCTACGATTGTATCAACGCCGATGATGGCGACTTTGGCAAAAGCCTATGATGTTGAATATAAAGAAGGCTTGACCGGTTTTAAATGGATTGCCAAAATGATTCAAGATTTTCCCAACCTCGATTTTATTGGCGGCGGTGAAGAAAGTTTTGGCTACATGGTCGGTGACTTTGTCAGAGATAAAGATGCCGTGACCTCAACCCTGCTTGCAATCGAAATCGCTGCCCAAGCTAAAGCGAATGGCAGTTCATTTTATAAAGATTTAATTGCGCTTTACGTTACCCATGGATTGTTTAAAGAACGCCTGATTTCATTAACAAAAAAAGGCATCGAAGGTGCCGAATTCATCAAACAAATGATGGTGGATGCTCGTGAAAATCCTTTGAAAGAGGTGGACGGATCTAAAGTCATAAAAGTGGAAGATTATGAATTATCGATCGTAAAAAATTTCAATTCCGGTAAAGAAGAGGCCATAGACATACCAAAATCCAACGTGTTGATATACTATACGGAAGACGGTAGTAAAATCGCTTTGAGACCTAGTGGGACTGAACCTAAAATAAAATTCTACTTAAGTGTTAATGATGATCTGAATAGTGCATCTGAATTTAAATCGAAAGAAGCACAGTTGGATGCTAAGCTTGATGCCATTACCAAAGACATGAAACTCAATTAATGGATAAAAATTTAATTAAGTTATTACCTTACACCAAACCATATAAATCTCATATTGTATGGAACGTCATATATAACTTATTATATGCATTGTTCAGTACGCTATCCTTAATAACAATCTATCCTTTGTTGGAGGTATTGTTCTCTGAAAACCCCGCCATTACGGTAAAACCTGTATATACCGATATTTTGAATATTGGAACTTACTTAAAAGACAGTTTATTCTATTACATGTCTTACCTAACGGAGGTTAAAGGGCCTGAATATGCCTTATTACTTACCGTAGGCTTGGTAGTTGTTACCTTTCTATTGAAGAATTTATTCAATTATTTGGCTTCTTATCACATCATGCACCTTAAGAATGGCGTGTTGAGAGATTTGCGAAAAAAAATGTATGAAAAAATTATTTCGCTACCAATACCTTATTATTCTGAAAAAAGGAAGGGCGATGTCATGGCGCGAATGTTGGGAGATGTCAATGAGGTACAGAATTCATTCTTCTCCATTCTGGAACTGATTGTAAAGGAACCCGTCACCATCTTATTCGCAGTGGTTTTTATGTTCAATATAAGTTTTAAGCTGACTTTATTCGTTTTTATCTTTATACCAATTTCAGGATTTATAATTTCAAGAATCGGTAAAAATCTGAAGTCGCAATCGACCCAAGCACAACAAGAGTCCGGGCATTTGATCTCGATTGTTGAAGAAAGTCTCACAGGATTGAAAGTCGTTAAGAGCTATAATGCAGAGACTAATTTTAGAACGAAATTCAACAATTCTGTCAATCGCCTTCTAAAACTCACCAACAGTATTGGTAACAAAAACAATTTGGCGTCTCCAATGAGCGAATTCATGGGTATCATCACTATTGCCATATTGTTATTTTATGGCGGAAATTTAGTGTTGGTAGACAAAACCTTGGAAGGTTCTCTATTTCTTGCCTACATGCTATTAGCATATAATATTTTGACACCTGCAAAAGCGATCTCTAAAGCATCCTATGCAGTTAAAAATGGTTTGGCCGCTGCAGAACGCGTGTTTGAGGTTATTGAACATGAAGACAGTATTCCCACAAAAGAAAATGCCATCCAAAAACACGATTTTACGGAAAGTGTATCTCTACAAAATATTAATTTTCGATATGAGGATGAAAATGTGCTGAAGAATTTTTCAATGACCGTTTCTAAAGGAAAAACGGTCGCTCTTGTAGGCCAATCAGGCAGCGGAAAAAGCACCATTGCCAATCTGTTGACCCGTTTTTATGATGTCAATGAAGGTACTATTAAAATTGATGGATTGGATATTAAGGATATGGATATTCACTCCTTGCGTGATTTAATGGGTCTTGTTACACAAGATTCAATTTTATTTAACGACACCATAAAAAATAATTTACTGATTGGAAAGCAATCGGCGACTGATGATCAAATCATAGATGCTTTGAAGATTGCCAATGCTTGGGAATTTGTTCACACGTTACCTAAAGGTATTGAGACAAATATTGGCGACGCTGGCGGGAAGCTCTCTGGTGGACAAAAGCAACGCTTGAGTATTGCAAGGGCTGTACTTAAGAATCCACCCATCATGATTTTAGATGAGGCAACATCTGCACTCGATACCGAAAGCGAACGTCTAGTGCAAGTAGCGTTGGAAAACATGATGAAAAATAGAACCTCTATTGTCATAGCCCATAGATTATCTACCATCCAAAATGCCGATGAAATTATTGTCATGCAGCGCGGCGAAATAGCAGAACAAGGAACGCATCAAGCACTTATCGTCAAAAATGGTGTCTATAAAAAACTTGTGGACATGCAAAGTTTTGATTGATATTGGAATTCACTGAACACTATAAAGAATTCAATTAGTGATCGTCACAATCTGTAGAATAGCAACCCATATTGTTCATGTTCCATTGGCAAGCTTTAGAGTAACGACCACTTAAATATGCTTTCAATTCTATCCTTTTAGTCTTAAGCCTTGCCATTAGGAAGAACACATTTCTTATAAAAATAAATTCTGCATATTAAACCATCTCAATTTCAATCAGTCTTAAAGGAAATGCTATTGTGGATACCGAATTAGCTCTATTACGACGATTAACAACAGAAGACACTAAAGAAGCGGCCTTTAAAGAATTACTGAGTATATACAAAGAGCGACTTTATTGGCATATTCGGCACATCGTAAAATCACACGATGACGCTGATGATGTTCTACAGAATACATTTATAAAGATCTATCGAAATATTGAAGGGTTCAAAGGTGACAGTAAGTTATATTCTTGGATGTATCGTATTGCTACCAACGAATCGTTGACGCATCTCACTAACGCTGCAAAACGAGGGAATTTAACCACAGAGGATTTCCAGAAACAAGCCATCACAAATCTGAAAGCAGACGTTTATTTTGAAGGAGATGCCATACAAGCAAAATTGCAGGAAGCAATCACTATCCTACCACAAAAACAACAACTGGTATTTAATATGCGATACTTCCAAGATATGAAATACAAAGACATGTCCGAAATTCTTGAAACTAGTGAAGGGGCCTTAAAAGCATCATATCATATTGCCGTAAAGAAAATTGAACAGTATCTCACTAAAGATTAAACGATTCTTGAATTTTAAAGTCAAACTATGACAACACTAAATTTCTACTTGTAGAAAATCATATGAAAAACGATACGTTACATACCTTAAAAACTTCGGGATTCAAAATACCAAACGCGTATTTTGAAGATGTTGATCACGCAATTTTATCAAAAGTGATCGAACTTGAGATTGCAGATAAGGTCGATTCTAGCGGATTTGAGGTACCGGCAGATTATTTTGATGCGCTTGACGAAAACGTATTGAAGACTATAAATGAAAACAAGGCTATTAAGGTCGTGCCATTAGTTACTTGGAGAAAAATTACCGTTGTCTCTGCAATCGCAGCTAGTATAGTACTTGCCCTAAATATTTTCTTTGAAAGAACCACAAGTTTTACCTTTGAAAATTTAGAAACCGCATCCATTGAAACATATTTAATGAATGAGGATTTAACTGCCTATGATATGGCTCCGTATTTAGAGGCCTCTGATATAAATTCAGAAAACTTCATAGACATGAACATCAAGGCGTCTGTCCTTGAAGACTATTTATTGGAAAATTCTGATTTAGAACACCTAATTGAAGACTGATGAAAACAATTTTTACCATATTACTCATAACTATATCATTACATGGCTTTTCGCAAGATGATGAACGACGTGAGCGCATTAAAGCTTTGAAGGTCGCATTTTTGACCGAACAATTAAATTTAACGTCGCAAGAGGCGCAAAAATTCTGGCCTATTTATAATGAATTCGAAGAGAAAGAACAAAAACTCCGTAGAGAAAATTACAACAAACGGAAGGAAACGAATGTTGCTTCCTTAAGTGAAGACGATGCAAAAATCATGATAAATAACATGATCACTACAGATAGGAACAAAAATGAGCTGCGCGAATCTTTCATTCGAGATTTACAAAAAATCCTATCCAATAAAAAAATAATTACGTTGAAAATTGCCGAAGATCAATTCAATAAAAGAATGTTTGAAGAATATAAAAAACGTAAAAATTCTAAAAGCGATGCTCCTTAAATGGTAATTTATAGAAACCGCCTATGCTATTTGAAGTTCAATTTAGAAATTCTACCATTACCCGCTGCATAAGCTACACTATCATTCAAAAATCGGATGGTATGAAATAAGTCGTCGCTGATCTTATTCCATGTTGTTCCTTTCGTACTTGAATAGAATACACCGTTTGTACCGACGGCAACCAACGAATTGGCCTGGCTATTCGGGACGTACTGCACGCAACTACTATAGCCCGGCTGACTATTATCGGCAACCTTTCTCCAGGTCTTTCCACCATCTGTTGTGACTATTTTATTGGCTGTTGTCATTTCTGGCTTGGTATAATCGCCACCAATGGCAAAACCATTCATGCCATCATAAAAATCAACTGAATAAATGCCCGTGGTCGATTGCCCGCTGACTATGGGCGTTTCATAAACATCCCAAGTGGCTCCTTTATCGGGTGAATATAAAATCCTACTAGTCTTTCCTCCCGTAGCGATCCAGGTTTGATCTCCTACCACTGCAATATTTGTATTGCTTGCCGCAAAGGCCGCCTCGCCTTCATTAATTTTTGGCAAAGATTTACATGACAATTTATTCCAAGTCGATCCACCATCTCGGGTGATGATCACACTCAAACAATCATCGGTAGGATCTCCAATAGCGATGCCTTCTAAATCATTCCAAAAGGTCATGGCATCATAAAAGACCGACGCTCCTTCCTCTTTATAGACCACTTCCATAGTACCATCATCTCCAGTTTTATACAATAGCGCTGGATTTTCAACACTCAACATAAAAAAATCAGTGGAGGTGTGCGCAACAGCTCTAAATTGTAAATTCAAAGAATCATATTTTTGAATGGAGGTCATCCAGCTCTTCGCTCGAGGCTTGTAAAGACCGAACGTACCATTATTTGCAGCAAATGCCAGACTATTATCTTTTAAAAGCTCAATAGCTCTGATGCTCAATGTTGAATCCTTATAAATATCTTCAATTGCGATAGACGTAAATTGTTTGGCATTCGATTTTTGTGTTTTGTTGCAAGACACAAATACCATTGATATTATTAAAAAGGTTAGTACGTATTTCATACTTTAAAATTTTCATAAAAGTAAGCAAGCTTCTTTAGAAACCATCAATGCTCTCAATTTAAAATCCTTTATAAAGGGTTTGACAGTAATAATTAATTATACATGGTTCTATTCTAGTTGTAGATAATAACATTTAGGCAATAATACTTTTCAATTCCTAAAAGACTTCAGCATAACATATAACAGCTTTTTTAATAACTAAAATTAGACAAATTAAATTCTGAATTAAAGCGTACCTTTGCATGCTAATTTTTTTAAGATGCGCTTACACAGAAATTTATGCTTTGCGGTGGTTGATGGTCTCATGATGATTTTCAATGAAGGTCAATATGCCGATAAAGTGATACAACAATTATTAAAACGCGACAAGCGTTGGGGAGCACGCGACAGAGGTTTTGTTGCTGAAACAACTTACGATATTGTTCGTTGGAAACGTTTATACGCTGAAATTGCCGATGTCAAAGAACCTTTTGATCGCGATAATATTTGGAGGATGTTTGCAGTTTGGGCAACCTTGAGAGGTATTAAACTGCCAGATTGGAGCTATTTTGAAAATACACCGTTGCGTAAGATCAAAGGTAAATTTGATGAGCTTTCCAAAACTAGAAAATACCGCGAATCGATTCCTGATTGGATGGATGATTTAGGTAAAAAAGAACTTGGAGATGCCATCTGGACCAAAGAAATGGCGGCATTGAATCAGCAGGCAGATGTTGTCTTGAGGGTCAATACCTTACAAACAACCAAAGAAAAATTACAATCTGAATTGTTTGACCTCGATATTGAGACTGATTTTCTACCAGACTATCCCAATGCGCTAAAACTTAAAGAACGTGCCAATGTATTTCAAACAGAGCAGTTTAAAAATGGTGCCTTTGAAGTGCAGGATGCATCTTCCCAATTAGTAGCAGAATTCCTAAATGTAGAACCAGGAATGCGCGTTGTGGATGCCTGTGCTGGCGCTGGTGGAAAGACTCTCCATATTGCGTCTTTGATGGAAAATAAAGGACAAATTATTGCTCTTGATATTTACGGGAATAAATTGAATGAATTAAAACGACGCGCCAAGCGGAATGGCGCCTTTAATATCGAGACCCGAGCCATCGAAACAACTAAAGTAATTAAGAAATTATACGATCAAGCTGACAGGGTTTTAATTGATGCACCATGTTCAGGGTTAGGTGTTTTACGCAGAAACCCGGATGCTAAATGGAAGCTTCAACCTGAATTTATCGACGATATTAAAAAAACACAACAAGAAATTCTTCAACAATATTCGAGAATTGTCAAAGCTGGTGGACAATTGGTCTATGCAACGTGTTCCATATTACCATCTGAAAATCAGTTGCAAATTCAAGAATTTTTAACATCAGAATCCGGAAAAGAATTTACATTTGTCAAAGATAAAAAGGTGATGTCTCATGAGTCAGGTTTCGACGGATTCTACATGGCATTATTACAGAAGAACAAATAATCTTAACAATTCAAAAAAAGGTAGTATGAAACAATTTTACATTTTAATTTTTACTTTAATTTCTTCATTTGTTAATGCGCAACAGGCATATTACAGTGATGTAGATCTCTCTTTGGAACAAGACGCATTGAAATCTGCATTAGCTCAAAAAATTATAGCCACTCATACAAACTTTTTAACCTATACCCCTGGTATTTGGGAAGCAAGTAAGATTACCGATTCAGATCCTGATAATGCCTCAAACGTTCTTTTGATTTATGGTTATAATGATACCGACGGTAATCACGTTACCGACCGATCAAGAAGTAAGGATTTAAATGGCGGAAATGAGGGTACAGATTGGAATCGTGAGCATACATATCCAAGATCTCTTGGTACTCCGAATTTAGGCAGTGAAGGACCGGGTTCAGATGCGCATCATTTGAGACCTTCCGATGTTATCATGAACAGTGATAGAGGTAACCGAAAATTTATCGACGGTAGTGGTAATGCAGGAGCCATTTCTGGTGGTTGGTATCCAGGTGATGAATGGAAAGGTGATGTCGCTCGTATGATGATGTATATGTACTTACATTATGGTAATAGATGTTTGCCAACGAATGTGGGAATTGGTACTGACGTAAGTAGTTTTGATGACATGATTGATTTGTTCTTAAAATGGAATGCTGAAGATGAAGTTTCTCAAATAGAAATACAACGTAATGCATATCACGATAGCAATGACACCTATGCTCAAGGAAACAGAAATCCATTTATTGACAACCCATTTTTGGCCACTCGCATTTGGGGAGGTCAAGTAGCTGAAGACATTTGGGGCATTTATTCAACAGATGACGACGAAGCTCCGAGCGCAGTTACGGATCTAACAACTTCTAATCCTATGGGGACTTCTATAGATCTTAGTTGGACAGCAGCTACTGATAATATATCGGTTGTCGGTTATGATATTTATGTTGATAATGTCAATACCTTCTACTCCGCTAACACGACATTTACGGCTACAGGACTTATGGGTCTAACCGAATATTGTTTCACGGTGTATGCCAAAGATTTGAATGGCAATGTTTCTACGGTGAGCAATGAGTCTTGTGCTACCACGTTGGAAGTTATTGTGACCCCATCTACAGAATTGTTTTTCTCTGAATATGTTGAAGGCACTGGATTTAATAAAGCGTTGGAGATTGCAAACATTACAGGCGAGCCAATTAATCTAGCTGCTTACTCTATCAAGCGCAACGGAAATGGTGGTGCAGCTTGGGAGGACGGATTGGCCTTGTCAGGAATTTTGAATTCTGGTGATGTTTTCGTAGTCATTAATTCCCTTGCGACAGACACTAATTTACAGGCTGAATTTGATGTCGCTATTGAAAACTCAACACCGATGACTTTTAATGGCAATGATGCTCTGGGTCTTTTCAAAAATGATGTGCTTATTGATATTATTGGTGAATTTGGAAATGCTGATGTGTTTGCAAGTGATGTAACCTTGAGACGTAAAAATAGTGTGACCGAACCAAACCTGGTTTTTGACCTTGTCGGTGAATGGGATAGTTTTGAAAGAGACAATACCATCAATATTGGTGAATTTTCGGGTTCTTTAGGTGTTGATGAAAGTGCGTTGGAAGTGATCCGTATGTATCCAAATCCAGCACAAGCTGATTTTGTCACCATTAAATCGAATGAAGACATTTTGGCTGAAGTATACGATATACTTGGAAAAAAAGTTACCACTCAAAATATATCCCAAAATCAGAACAAACTAAATATTTCGGCTTTATCAAAAGGTGTTTATTTAGTAAAGTTGAAATCCAATAAAGGATCAATCACAAAAAAACTGATTAAAAATTAAGCATTACAATCAATTGAAAGCGACTTTAAATGGTCGCTTTTTTTATGCTCTTTTTTTAAAAATAATATGGTCAAAATACTTTAAATTTGTGCTTTAAATTCAATTAACAAACCTATATACAATGATTCATTTCTTCGGAAACCAAAACAGTAAAGTCTTTGCTGTCAAAGCAACTAAAGAATTATCAACAGAAACCGTTTCAAAATTGATATGGTTATTTGGCAATCAGCCAAGGATAGAACAAGCATCTCTCGATGCTTTTTTTATTGGTCCACGTGCTGCCATGATCACCCCTTGGAGTACAAATGCTGTTGAAATTACCCAAAATATGGGAATTGATGGTATCATTCGAATTGAGGAATTCCAGAATGTAGAGGAAAATTTCAAAGGGTTTGACCCAATGATTTCGGAAAAATATAATGGTCTGAATCAACAATCATTCGATGTTCATATACAACCAGAAAACATTCTTGAAATCAATGATATTTCCGCCTACAATCAAAAAGAGGGCTTGGCATTAAATGATGAAGAAATTGAATATCTTGAGGGTGTAGCAAAAAAAATAGGAAGAAAATTAACAGATTCTGAAGTCTTTGGTTTTTCACAAGTGAATTCTGAACACTGCCGACATAAAATCTTCAATGGCACCTTTGTAATTGATGGTGAAGAAAAACCAACATCCTTATTTAAACTGATCAAAGAAACATCACATAAACATCCCAATACGATTGTCTCTGCTTATAAAGATAATGTGGCCTTTATTAAAGGTCCCCGAGTCGAACAATTTGCACCCAAAACTGCAGACAAACCAGATTATTATCGAATACAAGATTTTGATTCTGTCATTTCCTTAAAAGCAGAAACACATAATTTTCCAACAACTGTGGAACCATTCAATGGAGCTGCTACGGGTTCTGGTGGTGAAATTCGGGATCGATTAGCTGGAGGAAAAGGGTCATTACCATTGGCAGGCACTGCTGTATATATGACATCCTACTCACGTCTTGAGGAAAAACGTCCTTGGGAACAGGCTGTAAAAGAACGAAAATGGCTGTATCAAACACCTATGGATATTTTGATCAAGGCAAGCAATGGCGCTTCCGATTTCGGGAATAAATTTGGCCAACCTCTTATTTGTGGTTCTGTATTGACTTTTGAGCATGAACAGGATAATCGAAAATTAGGTTACGACAAAGTTATTATGCAAGCCGGTGGTATCGGATATGGCAAAGAAAGCCAAGCCCTTAAAGATGCTCCGAAAGTTGGAGATAAAATTGTCATTTTGGGTGGAGACAATTACAGAATTGGTATGGGAGGTGCTGCTGTATCTTCAGCTGATACAGGCGAATTTTCAACAGGAATTGAATTAAATGCTGTGCAGCGCTCCAATCCTGAAATGCAAAAAAGAGCTGCCAATGCCATACGTGGTATGGTAGAAAGCGACGAGAATTTTATAGTATCCATTCATGATCATGGTGCTGGAGGACACCTCAATTGTTTATCAGAGTTGGTTGAGGATACTGGTGGACACATTAATCTTGATGCCTTACCAGTCGGTGATCCTACTTTATCTGCTAAAGAAATTATTGGCAATGAATCTCAAGAACGTATGGGGCTGGTCATTGCAGAGGAGCATTTGGGATTCTTACATCGGATTGCAGAACGAGAGCGTTCACCGATTTACACGGTAGGCGATGTTACAGGTAATGATCGTTTTACGTTTGAATCAAAATCCAAAGGAGATAAGCCCATGGATCTCGCTTTGGAAGATATGTTTGGAAGTTCTCCAAAAACAATGCTTATTGATACTACTATCAACAGAAAATATGATGACCTAATTTTTGATAAAGAAAAATTTCATGACTATTTAGACCAATTGCTTCAACTTGAAGCTGTAGCCTGCAAAGATTGGTTGACCAATAAAGTAGACCGTTGTGTTGGTGGAAAAGTCGCCAAACAACAATGCGCTGGTCCGTTACAACTTCCTTTGAATAATGTAGGCGTTATGGCTCTAGATTATAAAGGAAAAGAAGGTATTGCGACTTCTATAGGCCACGCGCCCATTTCAGGATTGATCGACCCAAAAGCGGGCAGCCGGAATGCGATCACTGAAGCATTGACTAATATAATCTGGGCACCTTTGAAAGATGGCTTGAGTTCTGTGTCGTTATCTGCAAACTGGATGTGGCCATGCAAGAATGAAGGCGAAGACGCCCGTTTATATGAAGCGGTTGAAGCTGTTTCGGAATTTGCAATACAACTTGGAATCAACATCCCAACGGGTAAAGATTCACTTTCCATGAAACAAAAGTATCCCAATGAAGAAGTCATTTCACCTGGTACTGTGATTATTTCGGCAGCGGGCCATTGCAATGATATCAAAAACGTGATAGAACCTGTTTTTCAAAAAAATGGCGGTGACATCTACTATATCAATATGTCACAAGATGATTTTAAATTGGGCGGTAGTTCCTTTGGTCAAATTATCAATAAGATTGGAAATGAAACTCCGACCGTTAAGGATGCCAGTTACGTTAAATCTGTTTTCAATACCATTCAAAAGATAATTAAAGAAGGACAAATTCTTGCGGGTCACGATGTTGCTTCAGGAGGTTTGATTACCACGTTGCTTGAATTATGTTTTGCTGATACCAACCTTGGTGCTGAATTGGATTTGACGGATTTAGCAGAAAAAGAGTCGTTCAAATTGCTCTTTTCTGAAAATGCAGGTATTGTGTTCCAGGCTAAAGACGACTCTATAGAAAAAATTCTTTTAGACGCCACTATTCAATTCCATAATATTGGCAAGGTTGTATCGAGCGACATTCTTAAGATCACCAATGGCGCTGATGTTTTTAACTTGACCGTTTCTCGACTCCGGGATATGTGGTATAAAACATCCTTTCTCCTCGACCAGAAACAGACATCCAATGGGTTGGCCAAAGATCGATTTGAAAACTATAAAAAGCAAGCATTGCACTACAAATTCCCTAAACACTTTACAGGGAAATTGCCCTCGATATCAAACACGGGTGAGAAACCGAAAGCTGCCATATTAAGAGAAAAAGGTTCCAATTCTGAACGTGAAATGGCGAATGCCATGTTTCTAGCAGGTTTTGATGTCAAAGATGTGCATATGACCGATTTGATTTCTGGCCGTGAAACACTTGAGGATATTCAATTTTTAGGTGCCGTCGGGGGATTTTCAAATTCTGATGTTTTGGGTTCTGCAAAAGGATGGGCTGGCGCTTTTAAGTATAATGAGAAAGCCAACCTAGCACTCAAAAACTTTTTTAAGAGAGAAGATACGTTATCTGTAGGGATTTGTAATGGCTGTCAACTTTGGATGGAATTGGAATTAATAAACCCAGAACACGAAAGTCATGGGAAAATGACCTACAATGATTCTCATAAACATGAGAGTGCGTTTACGTCTGTTAAAATTCAAAAGAATAATTCCATTATGTTATCTTCTTTGGAAGGATCTACACTTGGTGTTTGGATCTCACACGGCGAGGGAAAATTCAAATTGCCATTATCCGAAGATCAGTATCAAATCGTAGCAAAATATGGCTATGAGGACTATCCAGCAAATCCTAATGGCTCTGATTTTCACACTGCGATGATGTGCGACTCTAGCGGTCGTCATCTCGTGACAATGCCTCATATTGAGCGTTCCACTTTTCAATGGAATTGGGCCCACTATCCAAAAGACAGAACTGATGAAGTATCACCTTGGTTAGAGGCTTTTGTAAATGCAAGACAGTGGATTGAATTTAAATAATGATAATTTTTCATTATAAAAGGGATAATTTTAGCAATTGTCCCTTTTTTTATGTCCATATTTGAAAATCCTTTTTTATTGACTAATTTGCGCTAGCACTTATTTATTATATTCCCATGACAGACGTAACACGACTTTTTGACTTTCCTTATTACCAATTGAAACACAAGCCCAATGATGCCGCCTTGGTCACAAAATATAATGGCAAATGGGAAAAAACCTCCACTCAAGAATACGTAGATAAAGCCAATACCATCAGTCGAGCTCTATTGAGAATGGGAATTCAAAAAGATGATAAGATTGCTGTCATTTCAACGTCCAATAGGACTGAATGGAATTTTATGGATATTGGGATTCTTCAAGTAGGCGCCCAAAACATACCAATCTATCCAACCATTTCCGCAGAGGATTACGAATACGTATTGAATCATAGCGAGTCAATCTACTGTTTTGTATCTGACGCAGACGTATTGAAAAAAGTGCGTAAGGTGATGGCAAATACAAAAGTGAAGGAAGTGTATTCCTTTGATCAAATAGAAGGCTGCAAACATTATTCTGATTTGTTTGAACTCGGTTACGATTCCAGCAATCAGCAAACAGTTGAGGATAGAAAAAAAGAAGTCAAGCCTTCGGATTTGGCAACAATTATTTATACATCTGGAACCACCGGAAGACCAAAAGGTGTTATGTTGTCCCACTGGAATATCACAAGCAATGCATTAGATAGCATACCTAGACTACCATTAATTGAAGGTCAAACACGTATTTTGAGTTTTTTACCGATATGCCACATATTTGAACGTGTCTTAATTTACATCTATCAATATGCCGGCACAAGCATTTATTATGCAGAAGGTATTGACAAGATTGCTGATAACGCCAAAGAAATAAAACCACACCTAATGAGCGTCGTTCCTCGTTTATTGGAAAAGGTTTACGATAAGATTTATGCCAAGGCCGAAACATTGTCTGGCGTTAAAAAGAGCCTGTTTTTTTGGGCAGTTCGTCTTGGCGAAAAATGGGAACCCTATGGCAGAAATGGCAGTTGGTATGAATTTCAGTTAGGCATAGCCAATAAATTGATTTTTAGCAAATGGCGTGAAGCTTTAGGAGGAGAATTACACACGATGGTATCAGGTAGTGCACCGTTACAACCACGCTTGACGAGGATATTTTGTGCGGCCGGAATGCAGGTAATGGAAGGTTATGGCCTAACGGAAACTTCTCCTGTCGTCGGTGTCGGGATGTATAAAGACCAACACTTTAAGGTAGGTACGGTTGGCAAACCAATAGCAAATGTGGATGTGAAAATTGCTGAAGATGGCGAAATTCTTGTCAAAGGTCCAAATGTGATGCTGGGCTATTATAAAGATGTTGAAAAGACGGAAAGCGTCATGACGGGAGATTATTTCCATACAGGAGATAAAGGCGAACTGGATTCCGAAGGGTTTTTGAAAATTACAGGTCGAAAAAAAGAAATGTTTAAAACCTCTGGTGGAAAATATGTCATTCCTACCTTACTTGAAAACGAATTGAAACAATCCCGTTTTATCGAACAGGTAATGGTGGTTGGTGAAGGCGAAAAAATGCCAGCCGCGTTGATTCAACCTAACTTCGAATTTATCAAAGAATGGATCAAGCTTAAAAAGAAATCTATCGGCACATCCAATTCGGACATCGCAACTTCCGAAGAAGTAATTAAGCGTATCCAAAAGGAGGTTGATTCCTGCAATAAACACTTCGGTCATTGGGAGCAAATAAAACGATTCGAATTAACTCCCGAAATTTGGGGTGTAGAAGGTGGTCAGTTAACTCCAACAATGAAAATGAAGCGTGAGATCATTAAAGGCATGTACCAAGAACTTTATGATAAAATCTACCGATAATTCAATGATAACCAATAATATAACAAAAAACTCCTTCACGATTTGAAGGAGTTTTTTAATTTTAAAAAGCACATTAATATTTTATAATTTATTATGCATGCATAATAAATTTTTGTATATTTGATAATCATAAAGTTAAATGATGAAAGACAAAACCATCGATTACGTATTGAGAACCACATGGTTAGCAGTCACGAAGATGTATAACGAAGAAGCCTCGAAGTTTGAAAGTACGATGGCGACAGGTTTCGCACTATTAAGTATTGATCCAGATAAAGGAACACCATCAACCTCTTTGGGTCCGAAGATGGGAATGGAAGCTACAAGTCTTTCCAGAACCTTAAAAATGATGGAAGAGCGTGGCTTGATTGAAAGAAAGCCTAATCCTGAAGATGGACGTGGCGTTTTGATTTTTCTGACGGATTTTGGAAGAGAAAAACGAGCCTATTCAAGAGAAAAAGTATTGACATTCAATGAAACCATTCGCGAAAACGTAACTGATGAGCAATTAAAACATTTTTACGAAGTCGCAGATGTCATCAATAATATGATTTCAAATAAATTAATACACAACCAAAAAGAACCTATTACAAAATAATATGAGTAAACGTAGAATTAAAAAAATAGCGATTATCGGTTCCGGAATTAT
>JBBSOJ010000047.1:0-15633 GCA_038259855.1 Flavobacteriales bacterium | reverse complement strand
GGAAAGTTTCGGATATGCTTGGTCGTTGATGGTCTCAAAATTCTGGCCTGCTGTGGGAAGTGTCGGGATGTTTTTTATAATGAGCTATATCATTCAAGGGTTATTTTCATTGATTCCTTACATATTGGGTATGGCAAGTATTTTTACAACGATTGAAGACTCTGGCAATGCTCAAGAAGCTTTAGGGACAACGATGACCATCGTGATGCTGGCCGTATTTTTAATAAGTTTCCTCGTGGGCTCCCTTTTGAGCCTTGTCGTACAAGTAAACCAAGGTGTTATTTTTTACAGTCTGAAAGAAGACCATGAGAACATACAAACTAAAAGCGTGATTGATCAAATAGGCAGTGGTACTTAAGACACAGTGGATATATAGCCTTATTTTCTGTATTGGAATAATATTCCAAGGCGCCGCCATGACTTCTAATGTCGCAATAAACTCTCAACAACAAAGCCTGATAGATTCTATCCCACATGATGACACAGTACTGGAACGTCGGAGTTTTGATGATCTGAACAACATCTATCAGGATGAGGATTTTATCTATGAGAGACCTGTGGAAACATCTGGCTGGTGGAGTCGCCTCAAGCAATGGTTGAATGATATTTTTATGGATTTGTTCAACTTGAATAGTGTTGGACAAGCTTCAAAATTTGTGGATATAGCGCTCAAAGTCACAGGGATCATCATCTTTCTGTTAGTGATCTATTTTATTTTCAAAGCCGTTATTAATAGAGAAGGTCATTGGGTGTTTGGTAAGTCATCGGATAAAAACATCATTCCAGTGACCGATATTGAAACCAATATTCATACAACCGATTTTAGAACGTTGATTGCAGATGCCGAGCGCGACAGTAATTTCCGTTTAGCGATTCGTTATTATTACCTATGGCTTTTGAAAGGCTTGTCAAGCGCAGAACTCATCGAATACGACGTCGAAAAAACCAACAGTGATTATTTTGATGAGATCACTTCAAGATCATTAAAAGACGAATTTTCTTATACCTCCTATTTATATAACTACATATGGTATGGTGAATTTGAAGTGAATGAACAGCAGTTCAACAAGGCCAAGACCGCTTTTACGAAATTTTTAAATTCGATAAAAGCATGAACAGAATGGTAAAGATATACGTGGGGTTACTGATCGTTATGTTTGGGGGATTGATTGCGATCGAATTTTCTAGAGACAGACCCATCAATTGGTCAAAAACCTACCGAGAAACCGATAAAATTCCCTTCGGAACCTTTGTGCTGTATGATCAGTTGCCCACTCTATTCCCAAATAGTACAATTGATAATATAAAAGTAACTCCTTTTGAGTATTTTGATGAGTATTACAATTGGGCAGATAGTTCCTATAGTATCAATGGGTCTTATATACATATTGACGAGTATACCGAAATCGATGATGTGTCAGCTCAAGAATTACTCGATTTTGCCTCGCATGGCAATGACGTTTTTCTGGCAACCTCCTATCCGCCGCAACGTTTTTATGATTCGCTAAATTTTGATATTAAAAATCAATATGAGTTAAAAGGGACCGCTAAATTGCAGTTTACGAATCCGAAATTTGCTAAAGATTCGGTCACCATCGAAAATGATTTGAGCAACATTTATTTTTCGAAGTTGGATGCTGAAAAGACCACGGTGCTGGGCTATCAAAAATTCAAATATAATAATCAGATTAATTTCGTGAAAATCGATCACGGCTTTGGTCATATTTATCTGCATCTACAGCCAATCGTTTTTACCAATTACCATCTCTTGAAAAAAGAGCATAAAAACTACGCCGAGGTGGCACTATCCTATTTACCGGACACACCTATTTTTTACGATTACCATAATAAATTCACTCAAGAATTGGGCAGCTCGCCTTTGAGATTTGTTTTGAATCAGCCTGCCTTGAGAACGGCATGGTATCTCGGCTTATTGAGCTTATTTCTATTTATGGTTTTCAATGCGAAACGAAAACAGCGTGTCGTCAGAGTGATAAAACCTTTGGAAAACACCACAGTGGCTTTCACAAAAACGATTGGGAACCTCTATTACGAGACCAAAGATCATAACAATCTGATTGATAAGAAAATCACCTATTTTTTAGAGTACATTCGACGCATCTATTATCTCGATACACAAATTTTGAATGATAAATTCGTTAAAAACCTTACTATCAAATCTGGTAAAGACATAACGACCACGAAAAGATTAATCGACCTTATCGTATCTTTAAAGGCAAAAGCAATTTGTACGGAAGCCGATTTACTAAACCTCAACAACACCATTGAAGATTTTTATAAAGCATAATTATGGAAGAGCAGCACAAAGATCATTTAGAGCCACAGAAAGCAGACGGCTTTGAGAATA
The DNA here is from genome assembly GCA_038259855.1 of Flavobacteriales bacterium. GTDB lineage: Bacteria > Bacteroidota > Bacteroidia > Flavobacteriales > Flavobacteriaceae > JBPOFM01. Next base: position 13,265 of record JBBSOJ010000047.1, on the reverse strand, counting down.
CAACTCCAGAACCAACTATTGACACGAACATTCCGCCAATCATTTTAGCGAGTGATGCAGCAGCCGAAAGCGAAACAGTAAATTTTACCAATCGCATTGATTTGAGCGAACTTCTGGAAGGCATCAAGCTCATTAAAGATGAAATTGGAAAAGTGATTGTCGGTCAGAAAGGAATGATCGACATGTTGGTGGCATCCATCCTGGCGAATGGTCATTCATTAATTGAAGGCGTTCCGGGCGTAGCAAAAACCATCTCCGCTAAATTATTGGCAAAATCGTTGGACATCGGTTTTAGCAGAATTCAATTCACCCCAGATTTAATGCCAAGTGATATTTTGGGAACCTCTGTTTTTGACATGAAAACATCAGAATTTGAATTTAAGAAAGGACCGATTTTCTCTAATATGATTCTGATTGACGAGATCAATCGTGCGCCAGCAAAAACCCAAGCTGCCTTATTTGAGGTGATGGAAGAGAGACAAATAACGATTGACGGTCATAAATATATCATGGATCTCCCGTTTATTGTTTTGGCAACGCAAAACCCTGTGGAGCAAGAAGGCACTTATCGTTTGCCGGAAGCGCAGTTGGACCGTTTCCTTTTTAAAATTGACATCGATTATCCCAATCTTGAAGAAGAGATTGAAATCATCAACCGAGAACAGCAATTGCAAGGTGAAAATAAAATGAATCAAGTCACATCCCATTTGAGCAAAGAACAGATCAGTAAATTCCAAGGCTTGGTGAATCAAATTATTATTGAATCCCATTTGGTAAAATACATTGCGGATATCATCGTCAATACCAGAAATAATCCGTTTTTGTATCTAGGCGCATCGCCAAGAGCTTCCATCGCCATATTAAAGGCAAGCAAAGCGTTTGCAGCCATGAACGGTCGCGATTTCGTAACGCCAGAAGACATCAAGCAAGCAGCAATCCCTGTGTTACAGCATCGTATCATTGTTACGCCTGAACGCGAAATGGAAGGCGTCAATACCAAACAAATCATAAGACAGATCATTGAGGCGGTGGAGATTCCCCGTTAGTAGGCAGCTTTCAGTTATCAGTTATCAGTTATATAATATGCAATGTTTTCAAATCCTTGTAGGTTCGAATATAAATTTATGATACAATCGCAATAAATCAACAACCAAAATTAACACCTCGCTTTGCGTCTTCGCGTCGCTACGTCAGAAAAATCAATGAAATTACAATCTAAAATAAAACCCTTTTATATCCAAAACCGCTTTTTCTACGCGTGCATCATCATCATGATTCTGTTCGTCGTGAGTTTTGTGTTTCCGAGATGGTTTCAGATTGTAAGATTGTTACTGTTGTTATTGGTAGCATTGACACTGCTGGATGCGATTATTCTATTTTTTGCAAAACAAGGCGTTAAAGGGTATAGAATATTACCCGAAAAATTCTCGAATGGTGACCAAAACCCCGTCCGACTAAAGATTGATAATTTTTACACCTTTCCTGTTTATGTTAGGATTATTGATGAAATTCCAAACCAATTTCAGGTGAGGAATTTCAAGATCGATAGAAAATTGGACGCATCAAGTGTGACAGAATTACAATACGAATTGCGCCCTGTAGAGCGTGGTGAATATCACTTCGGGTCGTTGAATATTTATGTGAGTTCCGTTTTCGGTTTGGTTGCAAGACGATTTTCATCGGGTCAGAATGCGATCGTGCCCACCTACCCTAGCTTTATCCAATTGCGAAAATATGATCTGCTAGCCATTAGTAACAACTTGCATCAATACGGTATCAAAAAAATCCGTCGCATTGGCCATACTATGGAGTTTGAACAAATTAAAGATTACGTTTTGGGTGACGATTTAAGAACCATCAATTGGAAAGCGACTGCCAAACGGAATCAGCTGATGGTCAATCAATTTCAGGATGAAAAATCACAACCTATTTATTCCGTTATAGATAAAGGCCGTGTCATGAAGATGCCTTTTGACGGATTGATGTTGCTTGATTATGCTATCAATGCAGCCTTGGTGATATCGAATGTGGCTCTGAAAAAACATGACAAAGCGGGCATTCTGGCATTTTCAAAGAAAGTCGAAAACATCGTGGTAGCAGAAAAACGGACCTCGCAGATGAATTTGATTTTGGAATCGCTTTATAACATTGAAACCGATTTCTTTGAAAGTGACTTTGGCAGATTGTACGCAGATATAAAGCGAAACATTACCCAACGCAGTTTGATGTTGCTGTATACTAATTTTGAAACCTTGGATGGGTTGCATCGACAAATTCCTTACTTGAAAGGCATCGCCAAAAATCATTTATTGGTTGTTATTTTCTTTAAAAACACGGAGTTGGAACAGATCATTGAAACGTCGGCCGAAACTGTCCAACAGGCCTACGATAAAGTCATTGCCGAGAAATTTGCTTTTGAAAAACGCTTGATTGTCAGTGAACTTCAAAAATATGGCATTCAATCGATCTTAACGACTCCAGAAAACTTGACGCTAGATACGATCAATAAGTACTTGGAAATAAAAGCAAGAGGACTTTTATAGTAGACATCGCAATTGATATCTAATAAATTTATTTCAAATTCTGTAAAACATCAAATAGCATTAACGACACGTTTTTTGTTTATTTTGCCTTCAACAAAAACAAGTGATTACGATTTACAGCTTTCTGAAACGATTCATCCTATAAAATCGACATTTCAGTCAATCAGATTTTCAATATGACATATAATTTCTCAAATTTGGATCATCATTAACACTAAAAAACTTTATCATGAAAACACTAGCACTTACCATCGTATTCACTTGTTTGACCATTTTAGGCTTCAGTCAAGATTCAGAAGGACAAACAATTACCGTAACCATCGACCAGATCAAAAACGACAAAGGTCACGTTCGGATCGGGCTACACACGATAGATACCTTTATGCGGGCAGAGGCCATAAATTCAGTTGTTTCTGAAATCAAAGACGGCAAAATTGTCGCAGAATTTTCCGATGTACAACCTGGCACTTACGCTATTTTGGTAATGCATGACGAAAATGACAACGGCACAATGGACTTTGAGCCCAGTGGAATGCCTCTAGAGACTTATGGCATGAGCACCAACCCAACCCTTATGGGACCGCCACAGTTTAGCGATGCGGAGTTTGAAGTTGCTGACGAAGATCTAGACCTTGAGATAAAACTGATGTAAGATGCTTGAATTTATTTTTAACATCCCAAAATCGGAATCCATGTGATTTCGATTTTTTTTTGTGGAAAATGGTCTACAGTAATTTAACACTTATATAATAGATTAAATTGATAGTAATTCGTAGTTTTATAGTCTAAATGAATAACAATGACTATTACCCAACTAAAATATCTTTTGGCCATTGCCGAGCATAAGAATTTCACAAAAGCCGCTGAAAAATGTTTCGTTACACAGCCGACATTAAGCACTCAAATTCAAAAATTAGAGGACGAGCTTGACATTTTAATTTTTGATCGAAGCAAGAAACCAATTGAGCTAACGGCCATTGGACGTAAAATTGTTTTACAGGCAAAAAACATTGTGAATGAATCGGATAGGATTCAGGACATTGTTGATCAGCAAAAAGGGTTCATCGGTGGCGAATTCCGATTGGGTATCATTCCAACAGTGATGCCCACCTTACTTCCAATGTTTCTAAAAGCATTTATTAAAAAGTATCCAAAAGTAAAACTTAAGATAGAAGAATTAACAACGGAAGACATCATGCAACGTATTCATGAAGGTCATCTTGATGCCGGAATTGCAGCAACACCGCTCGAAAATGATTCCATAAAGGAACGCGTCTTATATTACGAGCCCTTTGTAGGTTATATTCCTGATGAGCATCGATTATCAACAATTAAAAGCTTAACTGTTGAAGATCTCGATATAGATGATATGCTTCTGTTGGAGGATGGGCACTGTTTCCGCGACGGCGTCATTAATTTATGTACCGTGTTTAAGGATCATAATGATGATAATTTTCAGTTGGAAAGTGGAAGTATCGAAACACTCATAAAACTATCTAATGAAGGTTTGGGCATGACCTTGCTTCCTTATTTGCATACCATCGATCTAAGCGATGTCCTTCAGAAAAACCTTCGACATTTTAAAGAGCCTTCTCCTGCTCGCGAAGTCAGTTTAATTTATCATAAAAGTGAGCTAAAAATGCAAATCATTAATGCACTGCACGACGTTATTTCAGGCATCATACGTGGCGCAATCGCTTTTAGCAATGTAAAGATCATCAGTCCATTACCAAAATAAAAAAGCGACCCGAGGGTCGCTTTTAACTATGCTTTTAAATAGATTAAACATTGATTTAATTTAGGGTTCTGTAGAATAAGCGCTTTAATAAAAGCTGTAAGCTCTTCAAGTTCGTAGGGCAACAAACGATGGATTGCTTTTTGGACTTCTTTACAGAACAGATTAGCGTCGAAACTAACTTTTTTAAGTACCGTTTTCGTGTACTCAAACATTGCTCTTGCCATTTTTATTTTATTTAGGTTAGAAAAAAAGTAGATTTGATAATAGGCGCAGATTTTTAAAATGAATTTAAATTTACAAAAAAAATCGAGACCGTAGCAATTTATACTATTTATTTAACAGATACGAAAACGTTTTCGCTAATTTCAATAGTATTCAATAATATAAAGGAAACTCTAGTATTATTTGCCAAATGTTATTTTTACTATCGCGTCCTTAAATATGAGTGCACTTTTAAGCTATTTGTAACAAAATCAAATTACAATCGTCTTACCCTTAACTAACCAAAATTCTATCACTTTGGAAACAATTCTCACGATCAATAATCTCACAAAAAAATTTGGATATGTCACTGCCGTAAAGGATTTGAGCTTTACCATACATAAAGGCAATGTGTATGGTATATTGGGACCCAACGGGAGCGGCAAATCCACGACTCTGGGTATCGTATTAAGTGTTGTCAATAAAACTACTGGTAATTTTAGTTGGTTTGAAGGTAAAACCTCAACTCATGATGCCTTAAAAAAGGTCGGAGCCATTATTGAAAGACCCAATTTTTATCCGTACATGTCCGCATATCAAAATTTGAAGCTGGTTTGTAAGATTAAAAAAATTGATTTTTCTAAAATCGATGAGAAACTTGACGTTGTAGGCTTGCTGGATCGAAAAAACAGCAAGTTCAGTACCTATTCACTGGGTATGAAACAACGTTTGGCTATTGCTTCTGCTTTACTCAATGATCCTGAAATACTGATTTTAGATGAGCCTACCAACGGGTTGGACCCGCAGGGAATTCACCAAATTAGAGCATTGATCAAGCAAATAGCCAGTAAAGGAACAACGATTCTATTGGCATCCCATCTGTTGGATGAAGTTGAAAAAGTATGTTCGCATGTTGTGGTACTTCGAAAAGGGGAAAAATTATATTCAGGTCGGGTAGATGAAATGATCAATAGCTTTGGTTATTTTGAATTGAAATCAATCAAACATGATGAACTCATTGCGGTTTTGGAATCTGATAGCCATTTTGGCAAACTTAAGGTGGAAGACGAATTGATCACTGCCTTTTTGAATGAGCCAATGGATGCCTCCACATTTAATACACTGATGTTTGAAAAAGGAATCACACTATCCCATCTTGTGAAACGAAAAGAAAGCCTTGAAGAGCAATTTTTACAACTAACTGACAACCAATAACAAACCATCCCATGTTACGACTTATAACTATTGAATTACAGAAACTGTTATTGAGCAGAGTCAATAAAATACTGATATTCATATCCTTCATATTGCCATTTACCGTCTTGATTCTATCGTCTATACAAATCAACTTTTTCGGTTTTTTTACACTTGAATTAGGTGAGTTGGGAATTTTCAATTTTCCGATCATTTGGCATATCACCACCTTTTTTGCTTCCTATTTTAAATTTTTCTTTGCCATTGTGGTGGTCAGTATGATAGGAAATGAGTACAGCAATAAGACCATCAAGCAAAATTTAATTGACGGTTTGAGCAAAAAGGAATTCATCCTTTCCAAGTTTTACACCATCGTATTTTTCTCGCTTATTTCAACCGTTCTTATCGGTGTTGCGTCATTTTTGATTGGGTTATACTATTCCAGTTATACCGAAGCGTCGATTATTGTAAGGGAAACAGAATACCTTTTGGCATATTTTGTAAAATTAGTCGGCTTTTTTAGTCTTTGTCTGTTTTTTGGGATGCTGGTTAAACGATCGGCGTTTGCATTGGCCTTTCTGTTTATTTTGTACATCGTTGAGTGGTTAGTGTTTTGGGGTGCATACAAGGCATTGGGAACTAGTGAAGCAGCCTTCAAGGTCAAGAACTTTATGCCTCTGGAATCAATGTATAAATTGATTGATCAACCATTCCAGCGTGTTGTCATTACCAAATTTCCTGACAATGCTGATTTAACCTATGATTATGGCGTGCACTGGTATGAACTTCTTATTGTGATAAGTTGGACCGCTATATTTGTTCTTTTGTCTTATAGATTATTAAAAACGCGCGATTTGTGATATATTTGATAGCTATTGCTATCTCATGAAAAAGATCTTTATTTTACTCCTGTTATTAACAAATTTAGTCTCCTTCGCACAAAATCAGGCGGCCAATTGGTATTTCGGTTATGGTGCCGGAATGCAATTCAATTTGGGATCAAATACCCTCACACCATTTGATGGTGGGGCACTTTCCACCAATGAAGGATGTGCTTCAATATCTGATGTATTTGGAAACCTACTCTTCTATACCGATGGTACCACGGTTTGGAACACCTCCAATACCCCGATGGTGAATGGCACTAACCTCTTTGGCGATTCGTCGAGCACACAATCTGCCATTATTGTACCGAAACCGAATGATGACTCTCTCTACTACGTCTTTACAGTCGATAATAATTTGAACGGGTCAAATTTTGGTCTAAACTATTCGCTGGTAAATATGGATCTCCAAGGAGGTTTGGGTCAAGTCACTACGAAAAATGTCAACTTGCTACCCATCTGTTCAGAAAAAATTAGCGGCGTGCTTAAAGATTGCATTACTAAATCTATCTGGGTCATCACATTTGCCTCATCTTCGGGAAACAATAACAATTACAATACGTTTTATGCTTACGAAGTTACTGATAGTGGCGTCAATACAACGCCTGTTGTATCTAATTTCAGTGGCATCACCACACAAGAAGCGAGGGGTTACCTTAAATTATCTCCAGATGGAGAAAAATTGGTATGTGCAAATATGAACGATGGACTGTTTTTGTTCGATTTTGATGCTGCGACAGGTATCGTAAGCAACCAGCAGCGATTGACAATTAGTTCATCGAGTAGCGCAGCTTATGGCGTGGAATTTTCACCGAATAGCCAGCTATTATATGTCCATTCTTCAAATGATCAGAACAGTGAAAGCCCTGGTGCGCATTCCAGCACGCTGAGTCAATTTGATCTTACAAGTGCCAATATTTCAGGTTCAAGAATAACATTAGATCAGCAATCTTTGTACCGAGGCGGCTTGCAATTGGGACCAGACGGTAAGATTTACCGTGCTTTGAGTGCTACCTATGACATCGGTTTACCTTTTTTGGGCGTGATCAATACACCTAACGTCGTGGGAACGGGCAGTAATTATGTTCACAACGCAATTCCCTTGGCACCAAATAGATCGTCTCAAGGACTTCCACCTTTTATACAATCCATTTTCAACGCACAGACTGACATCATTCAGAACAATGTGAATACCGTCAATTTACCACTTTGTGAAGGTGAAAGTTATACCTTAATAGCTGATGATCTTCCAGGAGCAATTTATAATTGGACCTTCAATGGCGATCCTTTGCCAGAAACTGATTTTGATCTTGTCATTACAGAAGCCGGGCATTACGAAGTATTTATAGATCTCAATAACGGCGAATGTGATATTGAAGGTCAGGCATTTGTATCTTATACAGAAATTCCTGTTGCGAATGAACCTCCAACCTTGTTCAATTGTGATGATACCACAACGTCATCCTTTGATCTTACGTTACAAGATGCCGCTATTTTAAACGGACAAAATCCAGCCGATTATGACGTTCGGTATTATACAAGTTTGGATGACGCCACCAATGATGTTGATGAAATCGTGGGACTTTTCACTAACACAACCAGCCCGCAAGAAGTATTCGCCCGTTTACAACCAAGCAGTGGAGCTAATTGTTTTGAAACCACATCCTTCTTAATAGATGTATATAAAAGAGCAGACATCATTAGCATAGCAAATATTGATGTGTGCGAGCAAGATTTCACAGGAAACTTGAATGATGGTTTCACCACCATAGATTTATCAACCTTGACACCTGGCGTTTTAGGAAATCAAGATAGCGATTTTTATACGGTATCGTATCATAGTTCGCAATCGGATGCTGAATCTGGTAACGCTCCTCTTACCACGAATTACACCAACACCATCCCCTATCAACAGGAACTTTTCGTTAGAATTGAAAACAGTGCCAATCCTGTGTGTTTTAGCACAGATTCTTTTATGCTGACTATAAATGATGCTCCTGATGCGTTTGACTTGACGATTGTTCAATGTGATGAAGATGGTATCCCAGAAGGATATACTTTCTTCAATATCAATCAATTCAAAGACGATATCACAGGCGGAGTGGCCAATAGAGAGGTATCCTATTACCTTTCTTACACAGATGCTGTTGAAGACGAGAATAATTTGGATGGAGATGCCTTCAATAATTTTTTTAGTCCACAAATTTTATATGCCAAGGTTGAAAACACCATTACTGGCTGCTATAATCTGGCAACAGTGACATTGGCGACAACCACCACCTCTTCCTATAATACTGAACTTAAAAAATGTGATGATGATGAACTTGAAGATGGTTATTATACGTTTGATTTGACCGAGGCCAATGCTTCCATTTTAGCAACATTACCCACCGGTTTAACGGTAAATTATTATGCCAACTATCAAGATGCACTTTTGGAGATCAACCCGATCAACAACAACTTCACCAATACAGAAGTCTATACGCAGTTAGTCTATGGACGGGTTGAGAACCTGAATGATTGCTACGGTATTAGCGAAATTCGATTGACCGTTTTGGAACGTCCTGATATTGTTACAGAGTCAGACATGTATTACTGCCTAAATTCATTTCCTGATAACATCATGTTGAGCGGAGGCGTGGTAGGCGATTCCCCAAGCAATTATTATTATTTATGGTCGACCGGCGAAAACACGTCAGAGATTATGGTAAATGAACCTGGTACATATTCTGTAAGAGTCACCAATACCGCAGGTTGTTTTAAAGATAGAACCGTTACCGTGCTACCCTCAAACCCTGCCATCATTGATGATATAGAGATAAGGGATGCCTTACAAAATAACACCATTACCATCTTTGCATCTGGCGAAGGTTCCTATGAATATGCTTTAGATGATGGCAATGGTCCTTACCAAAGCAGCAATCAGTTTGACAATGTGGAAGCAGGATTTCATACAGTTTTTGTTAGGGACATCAATGATTGCGGTATTTCCGAAAAACTTATTTCTGTGATTGGATTTCCGAAATTTTTTACGCCCAATGATGATGGGGTTCATGATTATTGGCAAGTATATGGTGTCAACACCCAGTTTCAAGCAAATAGTAACATCTTGATTTATGATCGGAATGGAAAGCTGTTACGGGAATTGGATCCACAAAGCAAAGGTTGGGATGGAACTTTCAATGGCGAAAATGTACCAACCAGCGATTATTGGTTTCATGTCACTTTAGAAGATGGCCGTATTTTTAAAAGCCATTTTAGTTTAAAAAGATAATTATATGAATTACCTTTTCATCTCCAATTAAGTCTTCCAAAAAAGACACAAAAAGACATGATGAGACTATTTCAAATCGTATTGGTTGTCATGATTCTATCTATCCCGGTGGATGCTGCCAGTCAGGATGTTTCATTATACAGTCAGTTCAATGGTCGGTACGATTATCTTGCCATTGGCAATACTTTGAATCTTGAACCTAACGGACCGTTCATAACCTGCGACATTTTAACGGCATCATCAGCCACATTGAATCTCAACAATTCTCAAAATCCCATCGCGGCATATCTATATTGGGCTGGTTCAGGAGCAGGGGATTTCGACATTCTTTTAAATGATATTTCTATTTCAGCGGAGCGCGAATTTAGCAACACATCGAGCAATGGCAGATTATATTTCGCAGCCTTCGCTGATGTAACCGAGATCATTCAGAATCAGGGAACTGCACTTTACACCATATCAGAATTCGATCTTTCCTCCGATATTCCTTCTTATTGTAGTACGGGTGGCAATTTTGCGGGCTGGTCAATAGCTGTTATCTATGAAGATGACAATGTGCCATTAAACCAATTGAATGTCTATGATGGCCTACAAAGCGTCCCTGAAAACATTACTATTGAGCTTGAGAATCTCAACGTTCTAGATAACGCCGGGGCCAAAATTGGTTTTATTGCTTGGGAAGGTGATGCCTCAATTGCCGTTGATGAAACGCTTTCCATCAATGGGAATCCAATCAGTAATCCACCTTTGAATCCCATGAACAATGCCTTTAATGGCACAAACAGCTTTACGGGTTCTACGGAATTATATAATATGGATATTGATGTCTATAATATTCAGAATAATATCAACATTGGAGACACAACCGCGACCATTGAACTGACTTCGGGTCAGGATTTTGTGATGATCAATACGATTATTACGGTCTTGAATAGCCAATTGCCTGATGCTACCGTTGTTCTCAATGATTATACGGAGCGCTGTGATGATGGCAACGTCCTATTGAATTATACCGTATCTAATTCAAACGCCACGAAAATTTTGCCCGCTGACACCGCAATAGCCTTTTACATCGATGGCCTTTTGGCAGCCCAAAGCTTTACGCAAAATGATATCGACATCAATGGTTTTGAGTCTGGCAGCATACAATTAGTCGTTCCTGAACCAATGGTCGACAGTTTTGAATTGACCATTATTGTTGATGACAATGGATTACAAACCGGTTCCATTACAGAAATTGATGAAAATAACAACAATTATTTTGAAGTCATATACTTGTTGCCGGTGCCAGAATTGCAGGAATTACCAAGGATGCTAACTTGTAATGAAGGTTTTGACAAGGCCGAATTTAATTTAGAAGCGTTATTACCAGACTCTTTCGATAGGTCTTTAATTATTGGCTATTATGAAACGATCACTGATTTAGAATCGGGAGATAATGCCATATCATTTCCTGAAGCTTATATCAATTCTGAAAATCCACAAACTATTTATATTAAGACCGTTGGAACTCCATGTTATGATATTTACACAGCGGAGCTTCAGGTGGAAAACTGTCCGCCGCAGATTCCAGATGGTTTCTCCCCTAACGATGATGGTATGAATGATTGGTTCAATATTCAGGGACTTTATAATATCTTTTTGAATCATCGGCTATCAATATACAATCGATTTGGAACTTTGATTTTTGAAGGGGACAATGACGAGCCTTGGGATGGCCGAGCCAATAGAGGACTCAATAATTTAGGAACGATTCTTCCGTCAAGCACCTATTATTATGTATTACATCTTAACGATCCTAATTATAAGCCGATTCAAGGTTGGGTATATATGAACTATTAATTAAAGTTTTGTTAATAATTTTTTAGGATAATCCGTTATTTTCTAGATATTTAATCTGTTGTTTATTATCTTGCAAAGCTATTGATTGATTAGTTACTAGGACTTCGCAAAGGTTTATTAGTGATAAAATTGATTGAAATGTTAATGTTTAGTGCGTTTGGTCGTATTTTTTTGCGTTTCATCTAATTTTATGCTACGTTTATCCCCTAATAACTAACACATCTCTGTTTGTTCCCTAAAAATTTCAGAATGATGTTAAGAATAAATTATTAAGAATGAAGATTTTTCCATACCCTCTATGTTTAATTATATCGTTTTTCTGCATTACCGCCTTTTCGCAGCAAATGACTATAGATGACAGCGTATCTCTTAATAGTCTTATTGAAAATACACTCATACAAGGTTGCGTTGAAACCTCAAATATAAATTCCCAATTCAATGGCTCGGTCAACGGTTTTTCCAGCTACGGTTTTTTTGAAAGAGGCGCTTCAGACTTTCCTTTTGCTAATGGTATTATGTTATCGACGGGCCGAGCAGCATCGGGAGCTAACGGACAAGACAACACGATATTGAATGAGGGCGGAAATGATTGGCTTACAGATCCTGACCTAGAATCGGCATTGGGTATTACAAATACATTGAATGCCACTTCCATCGAATTTGATTTTGTGAGCATTTCCAACTTAATAGAGTTTAATTATATTTTAGCATCCGAGGAGTATTTTCAAGATTTTCCATGTAACTATTCCGATGGTTTTGCATTTTTAATTAAAGAGACAGGTTCCTCCCAACCTTATAGAAACATTGCTATTATCCCAGGTACCAACATCCCGGTGAACACCAATACCATTCACCCTGCAATCACAGGATTTTGCTCTGCTTCTTACGATGAATATTTTGAAGGCTATAATTTAGGCGACACCAATTTTAATGGTCGAACAACTATATTATCTGCCACAGCCGAGATCATACCCAATGTTTCATATAGTATCAAATTGATCATAGCCGATCAAACCGACAAAAATTATGATTCTGCCGTATTTATCGAAGGTAACAGTTTTAATGCTACCGTTGATTTAGGCATTGATACTACCACATGCGCAGAAAGTTTGGTGCTGAACGGTGATATCGGTAATCCTTCAGCAACCTATTCTTGGTTTTATAATGACAATTTAATGGTTGGCGAAGATCAACCTCTCATCAACGTTACCCAGTCGGGTAGTTACAAAATACGTGTAGAAATTCCATTATCGGGCTCCACTTGCGTCATTGAAGATACGGTAGAGGTGAGTTTAAGCTCTACTCAAACAGCCAATCCAATCCCTGATTTCCAATTATGCGACGACGCTAGTATGGATGGTATCGAGACATTTGATTTAAGCACGCGTACAAACGAAGTTCTTGCCTCTGTGCCGAACTCAACGTACAATATTTCATATCATTATACGGCTGGAAATGCTATCAACAATATCAATCCAATTACAGCTCCAATTTCAAACACCTCTAACAATCAAGTTATTTATATCAGAATTGAAGACACTATAAATGGGTGTCTTGCCTACAGTAGTTTTCAATTGATAGTGAATCCT
>JBBSOJ010000046.1:0-16142 GCA_038259855.1 Flavobacteriales bacterium | reverse complement strand
TGCCGAATTGATTGATAGTGAAATTTCTAGCATTATAGAGGAGCAGTACCAACGTGCTATTCAAATTTTGGAAACACATAAAGATAAATTGACTGAATTGGCTGAAGTTCTTTTAGAAAAAGAGGTCATTTTCAAGGACAATTTGGAAAAGATATTTGGTAAACGCGCATTCGAAAAAGAAGAACCGTTAGAGAGTTTGAAAGCTCCACGAACAGCTGACGAGCCAGAAATTATACAAGGTGATGTTAAGCTGACTTCTGAAGAGATTTTAGAAGAAAAACTTAATAACGATTCTGTTAAGTAATCAAGTCAATTTTATTATAAAAAACTTAAATTAATCCATGATTAGTTTAAGTTTTTTTATATTTGATAAGTACAGTTTAGGAACAAGGTAAATAGCAATTCCATACATGAGTCTATTTCGTAAAATCTTCGGTTTGAAAGATAGCCAAGAAGATCAAATTAAAAACGAAGAGCGAGGCAAATATATGCCTGAAATAAAACTGCCGATTGATGAGAAATTTACTATAAATTTTAAAGCAAATGGTGGTAAGTTCCTATACTGCGAAAACATGCAGGAAATACAGAGCAATCTTCATGGCATTTTAAAGGAAAATAATTGGGAACACAAAGAGGTGTTCTTAATTGATCAACGCCTCAATGAACTTTTTAGTGATTTCGATTTAAACGCTACAAAAAAGGTCTCAGATAGTACTTATTTTTTATCCACATGCGAATATTTGATCGCAGACGATGGTTCCTTATTGATTTCTTCCAACCAAATTGCAGAAAAGAAGCTGAAAGAATTACCAGATAATTTCATCATATATGCGACTACCAGTCAGTTTGTTAGTAGTATCGGTGAAGGCTTAAGGGGCATAAAAACGAATAATCGTTCAAAAATTCCTACGAACATCACAACAATAAAACATTTCAAAACGCTCGAAGACAAAGACTTTCTTACTTACGGAAGCAGTTCAAAAAACCTATATTTGCTGCTGTTAGAAGATTTATAAATGAAAGAACTCAGTACAAGAGCCATCTCTGGCGCTTTATATATTTCTTTACTCATACTTTCCATTTATTGGCAGTACGCCCTCGTTGTCCTATTTCTTGGTTTTGGCCTTATTTGTATGGGTGAATTCAAAAAATTGATTCAACTTGAAAGTATCGCTCCGTATATCGTATTTGTAGTTATGTATCTCGGATTTAGTTTTTGGTGCATTTTTTCGTCACCATATTCGGGTTTTAATGAAGCGATTCAAATTATTCAGGTTATTACTATTTTTGTTCAATTACTGTTGATTAAGGATTTATTTTCTGAAAAGACCATTCCTCTATTTAATACAAAACGATTTATACTCACCACATTTTACCTTACTAGTGCTTTTGTGTTTCTTATTTGCATTGCAAATAACGATCACAAATTCACGCCTTTATTATTACTCGGCGCGTTTATATTAGTTTGGGTGAATGATACTGGTGCTTATATCGTGGGCAAAAATTTCGGTAAGCAAAAATTGTTTCCAAGTATTTCTCCTAAAAAGACGGTAGAAGGTTTTTTGGGAGGCTTATTTTTTGCATGTATCACAAGTTATTTCATAGCTAAATTCACAGGCACTTTAGATTTTACTTACTGGTTGATTTTAAGTATTATTGTAAGTGTTTTTGGTACGATCGGAGATTTGATAGAATCGAAATTTAAACGTCAGGCCAAGGTAAAAGATAGCGGTGTAATTATGCCAGGACATGGCGGTTTGTTGGATCGGTTAGATAGTATTATTTTTGTTGCACCATTTTTCTATTTATTTTTAAGACTGTTTCCTCATGTTTCATAAAGAAGGCCATAAAATAATTTTTATAAGTTTAGTGCTTTTAGTCGCATTCCTGTTTACAATAGATCATTTCATCATTTTGGAATGGTTACGAAAAGGTTTGATGCTTTTAGCACTAGTCCTATTCTTATTAATTCTTCAGTTTTTCAGAAATCCGAAACGTGTCAGTGTTCAAAACGAACATCATGTATTATCTCCTGTGGATGGTAAAGTCGTGGTGATTGAAGAAGTTTTTGAAAAAGAGTACTTTAATGCAAAACGACTCCAAGTTTCAATTTTCATGTCACCTATCAATGTACATGTTACACGATATCCCATCGGAGGAACGGTTGCATATAGCAAATATCATCCTGGAAAATTTTTAGTAGCTTGGCATCCTAAGGCAAGTGAAGAAAATGAACGCACTACCGTTGTAGTGGAAAACCCTTCTTTTGGTAAAGTGTTGTACCGACAGATTGCTGGTGCCATGGCAAAACGTATTGTCAATTATGCTAAAGAGAACGAAATCGCCAGTCAAGGCGCCGATTCTGGATTCATAAAATTTGGTTCGAGAGTTGATTTGTTTCTACCTTTAGACGCTAAAATTAACGTGTCACTCAATGAAAAAGTAAAAGGTGGCGTAAGTGTCATTGCAGAGAACTAATGGAACAGAACGCGTTGGATATTGAATTTAACGAAGCTGTGGACCGCATCAACTCTTTCGAAGAAGCATTCCCAGCTGATTTTCTCCTACGTCTGTACGCCTATTACAAAAAAGCCACCAATAATTACGAGCGTCCTAAAAGTAGCAAACCCATTATCAATGCGTTTAAGACCAACGCACTCTTTCAAGTGAAAGACATCAGTGAAGCTGAAGCAAAACGTTTATATATCGATTTGGTAAATAACTATTTCTTGTATCGGAAATAATGATTCTGGCAATTTAAGTCCTGTAATTGACTATCTCAACTCAATGCTATCGTTTCTAAAAATCACGTATTAGAGGCATTGTTGAACAACGAAGTAATCCTTCTTGTTTCGCTATTTCGGCGTAAGGAACTTCTTCCACGGTAAATCCATTGTTTCGCAGCCAAGTATTCAATCGGATAAATTTACGTTCAGAAATCACAACATTCTCCGAAATTGAAAAGACGTTGCTATTCATATGATACATTTCATCTTGGGTAATATGGAATAGATTTTCTTTTCCAAAGAGTTTTAGCAAAAACATATAATCACTTTCTTCCCTAAATCCGCTTTTATAAATGATAGCCTTATCTTTTCCTACGGGTTGAAAACAGCAATCTAAATGAAGTGCATTATCGCGAGGTTCAATTTTAGATTTCACTAAATCAAATTCCTTAACGATCTTGTTTGGAAAAAGGTCACGAATAAATTCCACACCTTCCATATTAGTACGTGCAGTGATGTATTGTGAATAGTCGCTAGCTTTATAGGTACCAACAAAAATATGATCATTCCACAACATAACATCGCCACCTTCAATATGTACAGCTTCTGGTGGTCTAATCACCTTATTGGGATTTAATTTGTCAATTACATATTGAATCGCTTCCAATTCCTCATCCCGTTCAGGCAAAATATTGGCCTTCAAAAAAACATCATCAATTACAAAGGCAATATCCCGAGTGAAAATCTGATTATAATCCTCAATCAATTCTGGTCGAAACACCGTAACCTCATATTTCTCAAATACAGCGGCCACAGCTTCTATTTCCACTATCATATCCTTCTCTACAGGATATGTACCCGCTTTGATATGCTCCAATGATTTAGGATCGTAAGCTTCCTCAATTGAAGGTGTTGGCCCATTACTTTCTGCAGTTCCCAATACCACTGCCCTTAAACGAGAAGTTTCGTTTTTAATATTTAGTTTTAGATAATCCATAAGTGCAAATATAGAAAAAGCCCCATGTAAAAAATGGAGCTTTTAATTAATAAAATATGATTATATTATGATCGATTATCAATTTCTTTGAAGGGTCTCAACGGTTCTCCAACATAAATTTGGCGAGGACGTCCTATTGGTTCTTTGTTTAATCGCATCTCTCTCCATTGTGCTATCCATCCTGGCATACGACCTAGCGCGAACATTACAGTGAACATGTCGGTTGGAATGCCCATGGCTCTATAAATGATTCCAGAATAGAAATCTACATTGGGATATAATTTGCGTTCTACGAAAAAAGGATCTTTCAGTGCTTCTTGCTCTAGTCCTCTGGCAATATCCAAAATAGGATCGTCAATTCCTAAATCATTTAAAATTTCATCTGCTGCCTTTTTAATGATTTTTGCACGAGGATCAAAGTTTTTATACACTCTATGGCCAAAGCCCATCAAACGGAAAGGATCTTCCCTGTCCTTGGCTTTTTTCATATACTTTTCTGTATCTCCACCATCGTTATTAATACCTTCCAACATTTCTAAAACGGCTTGATTGGCACCACCATGGAGTGGTCCCCAAAGCGCAGATATCCCAGTTGATAATGATGCAAATAGACCCACATGTGAGGAGCCCGCAATTCTTACAGTCGATGTAGAGCAATTTTGCTCATGGTCGGCATGAAGTATTAAGAGCTTATCCAAAGCATTAACAACTATTGGATTTAGTTTATACTCTTCGTTAGGTTGTTTGAACATCATTTTTAGAATGTTTTCAACATAACCTAAATTTTTATCACCGTAGTCTAACGGTAGCCCGTGTTTTTTACGGAACGTCCACGCGACCAATACAGGAAATTTCCCTAATATTTTCACAATGGCCTTGTACATATCCTCTTCCGAATCAACATTCACTGAAGAAGGATTAAATGCAGTCAGCGCACTCGTTAAAGACGCTATGACACCCATTGGATGCGCAGTTTTTGGAAAAGCGTCCACAATTTTACGAATGTCTTCATCCACGATAGAATGTGCCTTAATATCGGCATGGAATTTAGACAACTGGTCTTTAGTTGGCAGTTCTCCAAATATCAAAAGAAAAACCACTTCCAAAAAGTCTGCTTTTTCCGCTAATTCTTCAATTGAATATCCGCGATATCTTAAAATCCCTTGTTCACCATCCAAAAACGTGATGGCACTTTGGCAAGATCCTGTATTTTTATAGCCGGGATCAATCGTGATCACGCTGTCTGTCGTACCTCTTAAGTTGCTAATATCAATTGCAACTTCGTTTTCAGTTCCAACAATTAGTGGAAATTCATATTTCTTACCGTGTAATTCTATTGTAGCTTTTTCTGACATATATAAGTGTAAATTTATTCTGATTTTTAATTAAAAACTTGTTACGAATTTACAACATATATCACGATTTCTAAAGGAAGTTAACACCCATTTTAACACTTTTACCATCAATAATCACAGGCAAAACAAACTCGATTGATGCCTTTTTGATACCTTTGCCAGCTTAAAATTCTTTGCAATACATGAAATTTTTTTTGCGTATCATATTTTTAATTGCGTCAACAAATCTGATCCATTCGCAGGTCATTAATGTTGAGACACTTCGTAGAGTTACTGATTCAGCCAAATGGACAGGTTCCTTAAGTTTAAGTATCGACTTAATTAAAAATAAAAACAACATATTTAAAATCGCCAACAAAGCTCACGTTCAATATAATGATAATGAGAATCTGTATCTTTTTATAAATGATCTTAAATTTGAAAAACTCGAAGGAAGTTCATTTGTCAATCGAGGTACACAACATTTGAGATATAATCGCAGAGTTTCGAACACCATTAAATTTGAAGCCTTCTTGCAGGCGCAGTATGATGCTGTATCCGAAATTGATTTTAGGGGACTTGCTGGTTTAGGACCTAGATTTAAAATTTATGGATCGGAAGACTATCGTTTTTATCTAGGAACATTAATCATGTATGAAAGAGAAAATGCTTCTGAAGTCGAAAATAATATTGTTAGAGAAACAATAAGAGGTAGCGCTTATGTGTCATTTTCTATCTATCCCACGGCATATGTATCGATTATCAGTACTAGCTATTATCAACCAAGATTAAGCTCCTTTAGGGATTTTAGACTTTCTACAGATACCGCCATTCTTTTCAAGATATTTGATACTTTGGCATTTAAAACAAGTTTTACATATAATTATGATGCGTTCCCATTGGCTACAATACCAAAAACCCAATACGAATTAACGAATGGGCTTTTGTATACATTTTAAAAATCAGGATTACTTCACTTTAAAGGCCTTCAATCCGGGAAAAAAAGCAACATCTTCCAATTCTTCCTCGATACGCAATAATTGATTGTATTTAGCCATACGGTCGCTTCGTGATGCCGATCCTGTCTTTATCTGACCTGTATTTAAGGCAACGGCTAAATCGGCGATAGTGTTGTCTTCCGTTTCACCAGAACGATGTGACATGACAGACGTATAACCGGCATTGTGAGCCATATTGACTGCAGCAATCGTTTCCGTCAATGTTCCAATTTGATTTACTTTTATTAAAATAGAATTGGCAATGCCCTCCTTGATTCCTCTAGATAATCGTTCCACATTTGTAACAAATAAGTCATCCCCGACCAATTGCACCTTGTGGCCGATTTTTTCCGTAAGATACTTCCAACCTTCCCAATCGTTTTCATCCATGCCATCTTCAATGGAAATAATCGGATAGTTTGACGCCAATTCAGCCAAATAATCTGCTTGCTCTGCGCTCGTTCTAACTTTGCCCTTGCTTCCTTCGAATTTAGTGTAATCGTAAGCACCATCAACATAAAATTCCGCCGCTGCGCAATCCAAAGCAATCATGACGTCATCTCCTAGTGTATAGCCAGCATTATTTACTGCCTTTTTAATAGTATCCAGAGCGTCTTCAGTTCCACCTTCAAGATTTGGTGCAAATCCACCTTCATCCCCAACGGCTGTGCTCAAACCGCGATCATGAAGCACTTTTTTCAGATTGTGAAATATTTCAGTTCCAATTTGCATAGCATGCGTAAAGTTTTTTGCCTTTACTGGCATGATCATAAATTCTTGAAATGCAATAGGCGCATCACTATGAGAGCCTCCATTAATAATATTCATCATTGGAACAGGCAACGTATTTGCAGAAACGCCACCAACGTAACGATACAACGGCATACCCAATTCGTTAGCAGCCGCTTTTGCTGCTGCAAGAGAGACTCCTAAAATGGCATTAGCTCCAAGCTTCGATTTGTTTTTTGTCCCATCCAAATCAATCATTAATTGATCAATGTGGTTCTGATCGAATACTGAAGTACCCATCAATTCTTGGGCTATGATTTTATTGACATTATCAACCGCCTTCATAACGCCTTTTCCCATAAAGGTCGTTCCACCATCGCGCAGCTCGACAGCCTCATGCTCGCCTGTAGATGCCCCTGATGGAACAGCTGCTCTTCCCATGACGCCATTTTCTGTGACGACATCGACTTCAACCGTAGGGTTTCCTCTTGAATCAAAAATTTGTCTTGCGTGAATGTTGATGATAATGCTCATATTGTAAATTGTTTTGTTTGATTATTAAATTGAATTCAATTTTGATAGTAAGTAAAGCTTACGAATTTAATGCGATGTCAATTAATAAGTATTAAACGCTATTAAATTGACACTAGAGCTCTATTTTTTAAAACGATCTCAAGTAAAGTAAATTTACAAAAATGTTTATCCAATCACTCTACGACCCTATTAAAATTGCGCAAATATTGAACTACAATGTTTTCGCTTTCGATTATTGCCAATAAAAGACAGATTTTCTTGTCTTATATTTAGCTGTTTCATTTCATATTTTCAATAAATTGATCAAATAAGTAGGACGAATCATGAGGTCCAGGACTCGCTTCAGGATGGTATTGAACAGAAAAACAATTCTTTGATTTCATTTTGAGACCCGCTACTGTATGATCATTTAAGTGTACGTGCGTTATTTCGATATCATCATGTTGCTCCGTCTTTTCCCTGTTGATTGAAAATCCATGGTTTTGTGATGTGATCTCACCTTTACCAGTTACTAGATTCTTCACAGGATGATTTATACCCCTATGGCCATGATGCATCTTATAAGTGGAAATTCCATTTGCCAAAGCAATAATTTGATGTCCGAGACAAATTCCGAACAACGGCAAATCTCGTTTTATAATCTCTTTAGTAAGATCTATAACGTCTGACAAAGGTTCTGGATCACCAGGGCCATTTGATAAGAAATAACCGTCTGGACTAAAGGCGCTCATATCCTCAAATGTGGAATTATATGGGAAAACTTTAATGTAGACATCGCGTTTGGCCAGATTGCGAAGTATGTTCTTTTTAATTCCTAAATCCAAAGCAGCGACTTTATATGTGGCATCTTCACTTCCAATGAAATATGGCTCCTTTGTAGATACTTTCGAGGCCAATTCCAATCCATTCATGTCTGGAGTTTGGGAAAGTTGCTTTTTCAATTCTTCAATGTTATCGACTTCTGTTGAGATTACAGCATTCATGGCACCATTGTCTCTGATATAACTTACTAAAGCTCTCGTATCAATATCAGAAATAGCAAGCAGATTGTTGTCATTCAAAAACTGCTCCAAACTATACGTTGCCGCTGGTCTCGAATAGTCAAAACTAAAGTTCCTACAAATCAATCCGGAGATTTTTATTGAATCGGACTCTATTTCATCAAGATGCGCACCATAATTACCTATGTGAACATTTGTAGTGACCATAAGTTGGCCAAAATAAGATGGATCGGTAAAGATTTCCTGATAACCGGTAGTTCCTGTATTAAAACAGACTTCTCCGAAGGCAGAACCTTCTTTACCGATTGATTTTCCATGAAAAATTGTTCCATCTGCAAGCAGAACAATTGCTTTTTTACGTTTTTGGTATTTCATTGCTTAAAAAAGTTTTACAAAATTGCATAAAAAAAAGGATAAACTAAAATTGTTTATCCTTTATTATATTTAAGAAATTCGTTTCATTTATTCTTCTTCGCCACCTTTGTCTTCAGTTTTAGCTGGAGCTTTTGATGCTTTTTTATCTGCAGCTGGTGCAGCAACCGCTACATCATCTTCCGTTTTTTTAGAACGACTTCTACGCGTTGTTTTCTTTTTAGGCTGCTTATCGATATTATAGATTTCGTTGTAATCAACTAATTCTATCATTGCCATATCGGCATTATCACCTAATCGATTTCCCAATTTGATGATTCTTGTATAACCACCTGGACGATCGCCCACTTTTGCAGCAACATCTCTGAACAATTCTGCAACTGCCTCTTTTTGTCTCAAACGAGCGTAAACGATACGTCTGTTGTGCGTTGTATCTACCTTTGATTTGGTAATCATTGGTTCTACGAACTGTTTTAAAGCTTTAGCTTTAGCAACAGTTGTATTAATACGTTTGTGCTCAATCAATGAACAAGCCATATTAGCTAACATTGATTTTCTGTGAGCCGTTTTACGACCTAAATGGTTTATTTTTTTTCCGTGTCTCATGACATTTTAAATTTGACTACATCTTGCTACCATATCCATTCGGAGAGCAAATTATGAGTCGTTAATATTTATTTTTTTGAATTTCGAATTGTAAATTACGATTTTGGAATCCATGAAATCGTAATTCACAAATCAAAAATCGTTTAATCTTTATCTAATTTATACTTACTTAAGTCCATTCCGAAATTCAAACCCTTCACATTGACAAGCTCTTCAAGCTCTGTCAACGATTTTTTACCGAAATTTCTAAATTTCATTAAATCATTCTTGTTAAAAGAAACTAAATCACCTAATGTATCAACTTCTGCAGCTTTCAAACAGTTAAGTGCTCTTACTGACAAGTCCATATCAACCAATTTGGTTTTCAATAATTGTCTCATGTGAAGCGATTCTTCATCATAAGTTTCAGTTTGTGCAATTTCATCAGCCTCTAAAGTGATACGCTCATCAGAGAATAACATGAAATGGTGAATCAAAATTTTAGCTGCTTCTGTTAAAGCCTCTTTTGGATGAATAGATCCGTCTGTGATGATTTCGAAAACCAGTTTCTCGTAATCTGTTTTTTGTTCAACACGGAAATTTTCAATGCTATATTTTACATTTTTGATTGGCGTGTATATAGAATCTGTAAAGATAGTTCCAATAGGTGCAGACGCTTTCTTATTTTCCTCAGCAGGAACATAACCTCTACCTTTCTCAATTGTAAGCTCCATATTGATGCTTACTTTTGGATCTAAATTACAAATCACCAAGTCTTTGTTCAACACTTGAAAACCGGAAATGAATTTCTGGAAATCTCCTGCTGTAATTTGTTTTTGTCCTGAAATCGAAATTGTAACAGTTTCGTTATCAATCTCATCAATCTGACGTTTGAAATTTACTTGTTTCAGATTAAGAATCATCTCTGTAACGTCTTCAACAACACCAGAGATGGTTGAAAACTCATGATCCACACCTTCGACTCTAACTGATGTGATTGCGAAACCTTCCAAGGAAGATAATAAAACTCTTCTTAAAGCATTTCCTACCGTTAATCCGTAACCTGGTTCAAGAGGTCTAAATTCAAACTTCCCTTCAAAAGGAGTTGAATCTATCATGATTACTTTGTCGGGCTTTTGAAAATTTAATATTGCCATATTGCGATTTGTATCAGTTATTATTTAGAATATAATTCGACGATGTACTGTTCGTTGATATTTTCAGGAATCTGAACTCTAGCAGGAACAGAAACATAAGTTCCTTCTTTCGTATCGTTGTTCCAAGTCATCCATTCGTAAACAGTATTGGAATTTGATAATGAATTTTGAATTGTCTCTAATGATTTCGACTTTTCTCTAACAGCTACTTTATCGCCAGCCTTTAATATATAAGATGGGATGTTAACAATTTCACCATTAACGATGATATGTCTATGCGATACTAGTTGACGTGCGCCACTTCTAGATGAAGACAAGCCCATTCTGTAAACGACGTTATCTAAACGAGATTCGCATAATTGAAGTAAAACTTCACCAGTAATACCTTGCGCAGCTGTTGCTTTTTTAAACATATTTCTGAACTGACGCTCTAAAATACCATACGTATATTTAGCTTTCTGCTTCTCCATTAACTGGATTGCATATTCAGATTTTTTTCCACGACGTCTTGTATTTCCGTGTTGACCTGGAGGATAGTTTCTTTTTTCGAACGCTTTATCATCTCCGAAAATAGCTTCACCGAACTTTCGGGCTATTTTAGTTTTAGGACCAGTATATCTTGCCATTTTATTTGTTGTTTTAGGAGTGGTTATGAATTAAGGTCTTAATCTTATCCTTCGATATCCGTTGATCTCCAATTAATACTTGTTAATTATTTTTTTCAGTTTGCAAATTTACGTATAAAAAATCAATATCAACCGTTTATAAACAACTGATATTAACTTTTGATACATAGTGTTAAATTCCAGATTAAAAATCTGAAATTTAAGCCTTAAAACAGTAGTAGATTATACTCTTCTACGCTTTGGAGGGCGACATCCATTGTGAGGCATCGGTGTAACATCAATAATTTCTGTTACTTCAATTCCTGCATTATGAATAGAACGAATTGCAGACTCTCTACCATTTCCTGGTCCTTTAACGTAAACCTTTACTTTCTTAAGTCCAGCCTCTCTTGCTACTGCTGATGCATCTTCTGCTGCCAATTGTGCCGCATATGGAGTATTCTTTTTAGAACCTCTAAAACCCATCTTACCAGCTGATGACCAAGAAATAACATCTCCTTTTTTATTGGTTAAAGAAACGATGATGTTATTGAATGATGCTGCGATATGCGCCTCACCAACCGAGTCAACAATGACTTTACGTTTTTTTACTTTAGTACTTGCCTTTGCCATAATTTTAAATATAGATGTTAGACCTTAGATATTAGACTTGAGACAGTTTTAGAATATTGAAATTCTTGTCTATTGTCTCTTGTCTAAAGTCTGTAATCTCAATTATTATTTAGTTACCTTTTTCTTGTTAGCAACTGTTTTTCTTCTTCCTTTACGAGTACGGGAATTATTTTTAGTACGCTGACCTCTTAATGGAAGTCCTGCTCTATGACGGATACCTCTGTAGCATCCAATATCCATCAAACGTTTGATGTTCAATTGGATCTCTGAACGTAACTCACCCTCTATTGTAAAAGAACCCACTGCTTCACGAATATTATTGATTTCGTCATCAGTCCAATTTTCTACTTTAGTGTTTTCGTCAACTTTAGCTTGTTCTAAAATCTCTTGCGCTCTACTTCTACCTATACCGTAAATATACGTAAGTGAAATGACGCCTCTTTTCTGTTTTGGTATATCTACACCTGCAATTCTTGCCATAATTAACCTTGTCTTTGTTTGAATCTAGGATTCTTTTTGTTAATGACGTAAAGTCTTCCTTTTCGACGTACCAATTTACAATCGGCACTTCTTTTTTTAACTGATGCTCTAACTTTCATCTGTTCTATTTATTAATATCTATAAGTTATGCGAGCCTTTGATAAATCATAAGGGCTCATTTCTAATTTTACTTTATCCCCTGGTAATAATTTAATGTAGTGCATACGCATCTTACCAGAGATATGCGCAGTCACGATGTGACCATTTTCTAATTCAACACGGAACATCGCATTTGATAATGCTTCAATGATTGATCCGTCTTGTTCTATTGCTGATTGTTTTGCCATTCTTTTCTATTGGTTTTTAATAATTAGTCCTGTTCTATTCAAAAAGTGTTCCATTTTAAAACAACCTGACCTCAAATTTCCAACCTCGCTATTTATAATTAAGCTACTGCTTTTCTGTTCTTACCCGTTTTCATCAAACCATCATAATGCTTGTTCAACAAATAAGAATTGATCTGTTGCATTGTATCAATGGCAACACCCACCATAATCAGAAGTGATGTACCTCCGAAAAATAATGCCCATCCTTGTTGCGTACCTAAAAGTTGTACGACAAACGCTGGAAATATTGCTATCAATGCAAGGAATATAGATCCCGGTAATGTAATTTGTGACATCACCTTATCTAAATATTCAGATGTTTCACTTCCTGGACGTATTCCTGGAATAAATCCACCACTACGTTTAAGATCGTCAGCCATTTTATTAGTAGGAACTGTTATCGCAGTATAGAAATATGTAAACACAATAATCAATAATGCGAAGACCAAGTTGTACCAAAACCCGAATATATTAGAGAATTCAGCTTGCATCCATTGTCCTGCATCACTGGTTGCTATAGACTTACCAATCAAACTTGGAACAAACATAATAGCTTGTGCAAAGATAATTGGCATAACGCCTGAAGCATTCAGTTTTAACGGTAAAAACTGACGTGATCCAAAAACATTTTTCTCATAACCTCCCGAAGCGGTACGTCGTGCATATTGAACAGCAATCTTACGAACTGCCATTACTAACATGATAGAAGCAAGAATAATTAACATCCAGATGACCAACTCGATTAAAACCATCATCAAACCTCCATTACCACCACCACTAATTCTAGAAGCGTAATTTTGAACAAAAGATGCTGGCATTCTAGCAATAATACCTACCATGATCAATAATGAAATACCATTACCAATCCCTTTATCAGTTATTTTTTCTCCCAACCACATTGCGAATACACAACCTGTAACAAGGATAATGACTGAAGACACGTAAAACATTGTTCCTGTTCCTAATAAAAATGCACTATTAGGAATTCCTAATGCTGGTAAACTTGCCAAATAACCTGGCGCTTGAATCAAACAGATACCGATGGTTAACCAACGCGTAATCTGATTGATTTTTTTACGTCCACTTTCACCATCTTTCTGTAATTTCTGCAGATATGGAATTGCGATTCCCATCAACTGAACTACAATGGATGCAGAGATGTAAGGCATGATTCCTAAAGCAAACACAGAAGCATTTGCAAAAGCTCCACCAGTAAAGGCATTAAGTAAACCTAATATACCTTGATCGGTACTGTCTTGCAAACCGCCTAACTGCGTTGCATCAATACCTGGTAAAACTACTTGGGCACCAAAACGATATACTAAAAGAAGACCAATGGTAAGCATGATCCGATCTTTCAGTTCCGTTATTTTCCAAACATTTTTTAAAGTCTCTATAAATTTCATCCTAAACGTATCTTATAAAGTTACAGCTTCTCCTCCTGCAGCTTCAATAGCAGCTTTTGCTGAAGCAGTAAATTTATGAGCGGTTACTGTAAGTTTTGCTTTCAGTTCACCACGGCCTAGAATTTTGACCATTTCATTTTTGGTCACCAATCCAAGTCCCATCAAGGTACTGAAATCAACAGTACTTTCAATTTGCTTGTCGTCGACCAACTGTTGAAGCTTATCAAGATTGACGCCTTGATATTCTTTTCTGTTGATATTAGTGAAACCAAATTTAGGTACACGTCTTTGAAGTGGCATTTGACCACCTTCAAAACCTACTTTTTTAGAATAACCTGAACGCGATTTCTGTCCTTTGTGGCCCTTTGTTGCAGTACCACCTTTTCCAGAACCCTGTCCACGACCGATTCTTTTACCTGAATTTTTGACTGACCCTTCGGCCGGTTTTAAGTTATGTAAATTCATTACTTATCTGTATTATTTCGATTCCTCAACGGAAACTAAATGTTGAACTTTAACTACCATTCCACGAATGCTAGGTGTATCGTCATGCTCTACAACCTGATTCATTTTATGAAGACCCAAAGATTCTAAAATCCTCTTTTGTCTTTGTGTACGGTTGATCGCACTTTTTACCTTTTTTACTTTAATCTTTCCCATTATTGTATCGATTAACCGTTAAACACTTTCTGTAAAGATATACCTCTTTCTTTTGCAACCGAACGCGCATCTCTTAACTGAAGTAAAGCATCAAATGTTGCTTTGACCACGTTATGAGGATTTGAAGATCCTTGAGATTTTGACAGTACATCATGAACACCAACTGCTTCCAAAACTGTTCTTACAGCTCCACCAGCAATAACACCTGTACCTGCCGCAGCTGGAATAATGTTTACTCTTGCTCCGCCAAATTTTCCTTTTTGCTCATGTGGCAAAGTAGATTTTATAATTGGAATACGAACCAAATTCTTCTTGGCATCTTCAATTCCTTTGGCAATGGCTGTTGCAACGTCTTTTGATTTACCTAGACCATGTCCTACAACACCAGCTTCATCTCCTACCACTACGATAGCAGAAAAACCGAATGCTCTACCACCTTTGGTAACCTTGGTAACTCTTTGTACACCAATTAAACGATCCTTAAGATCTAATCCACTTGGTTTAACTAATTCTGCGTTTTTATATTTTTGATACATAATGTCTTAAAATTTAAGTCCGCCTTCTCTTGCGCCTTCTGCTAATGATTTAACTCTACCGTGATACTGATAACCACCTCTATCAAAAGCAATGGTTTCTACACCTGCCTTTAAGGCTTTTTCAGCAACAGATTTACCTACCATTGTAGCAATCTCTGATTTTGTTCCTTTCGCAGAACTGATATCTTTATCTCTTGAAGATGCAGCACTAATAGTTTTACCAGTAACATCATCCACAACTTGTGCATAAATTTCTTTATTGCTTCTAAAAACAGCTAATCTAGGTCTCGCTTCAGTTCCTGAAACAACCTTACGTATCCTGCTTTTTATTCTTAATCTTTTTTGATTTTTTGTCAATGCCATAACTATACGATTATGCTGATTTACCTGCTTTTCTTCTTACTATCTCTCCTACAAATTTCACACCTTTACCTTTGTAAGGCTCTGGTGGTCTAAACCCACGGATTTTAGCAGCGACCTGTCCGACCAATTGCTTGTCATGAGATGTTAATTTTACAATTGGATTTTTACCTTTCTCTGTAACAGTCTCAACTATCACTTCAGGTGCTACGTCTAACACGATGTTGTGTGAAAAACCTAATGCTAAATCCAATTTCTGTCCTTGATTCGTAGCTCTATAACCTACACCTACCAATTCAAGCTGTTTGGTCCATCCTGTGGATACGCCTT
Source organism: Flavobacteriales bacterium (assembly GCA_038259855.1). GTDB lineage: Bacteria > Bacteroidota > Bacteroidia > Flavobacteriales > Flavobacteriaceae > JBPOFM01. The sequence continues at coordinate 313 of JBBSOJ010000046.1, read as the reverse complement.
CAATCATATTCTTTACCAATGAACGGTAAAGACCATGCTTTGCTTTATTTTCAATACTGTCTGATGGACGGTTTACAACCACATTTCCATCTTCAGCTTTTATCGTTACGTTAGAGAACTCTTGAGTTAATTCACCCATTTTTCCTTTCACCGTAATGACATTATCCTTTATATCTACTGTAACTCCTTGAGGGATTGCTACTGGATTTTTTCCTATTCTTGACATCTCTTCCTCTTTTTAGTATACGTAGCAAATCAACTCACCACCAACGTTTTCTCTATGCGCCTGTTTTCCTGTCATCACACCGTGTGA
>JBBSOJ010000045.1:0-16403 GCA_038259855.1 Flavobacteriales bacterium | reverse complement strand
TGAATGGTCTTTATTGAGTAAAAGTTCTAAAATATCGACATCATCCGATAGTAAATTTGGTATTTTTTCTGGCCATTCTATCACTACAAAATGATTTGAAGATAGGTAATCTTCAAAACCAAATTGTAAAGCCTCTTCTTCATTATTAAGACGATACATATCAAAATGATATAACAAGCCTTTGGTGATGACATATTCATTAACAATAGAAAATGTTGGACTGCTGACACGATCTGTGCTTCCCAAAGACCTTACAAGGGCTTTAACCAACGTTGTCTTTCCAACGCCCATATCACCTTTTAATAAAAGAGTTTTTGTCTTTAAATTATCCAGGACTTGCTTCGCAACCGTTTCAATAGCTTCTATGTTGTACCGTAATTCCACCAGTTGATTTAATAATGAGTCAATATTAAGGACAATATTAAGTATAAAATTTGAATAAAACTAAATAAACACGCATTTCAACGGATAAATTTGCATTTTAAAGAGATATTGTCCTTGTTTAGGGATTAGGCAGATTGGAAAAACCAATGATTTGTGTACGCAATACTGTGTGGTTCAAGTTATCAAGTAATCAATTATGCTCTATTATTATATAGATATATCCCCGTCTATTTTGGGTTTAATACTACAAACGGAATGATCATTTCTTCTAAAGATACGCCACCGTGTTGATAGGTGTTACGATAATAGCCTACGTAATGATTGAAATTATTTGGGTACGCTAAAAATAAATCGCCTTTAGCAAAAATAAAAGAGCTACTCATAGTTAAGGATGGTAAGAATATGGCGTGTGGATCTTTGGCTACAACAACGTCTTTACTTTCATACGTAAGACTTCTTCCTGTTTTGTAGCGCAAATTCAAACTGGTGTCTCGATCCCCAATGACCTTTGATGGATTTTTCACATTGATGGTACCGTGATCTGTCGTCAGTATTAATTTAAAACCTAACTGTTGCGCTTGTTGTATGATTTCCAATAGAGGTGAATTTTTAAACCAACTAACAGTAAGCGATCTGTACGCCTTATCATTTGAAGCCAATTCTTTTACTACTTCCATTTCGGTTTTTGAATGCGATAGCATGTCCACAAAATTATAGACTACGACAGTAAGATCATTATCCTTCATGGATTTAAAATTTTCAACCAATTTTTTACCAGATTTCAAATTCGTAATCTTATGATAGTCTGTTTTTAAATTTTGTAAGCCCAATCGCTTAAGCTGTGTTTGTAGAAACTCATCTTCATATAAATTTTTTCCGCCATCATCAGTATCATTCTTCCAGTATTGGGGATATTTCTTCTCCATTTCGCTTGGCATCAATCCAGAAAAAATAGCATTTCGTGCATATTGTGTTGCTGTTGGAAGAATACTGAAAAACGCCTCTTCAGAAGATTTTTTGTAATAATTATTCACGATTGGTTCAAATGCTTTCCACTGGTCATATCGCAAATTATCAATGACAATCAATAAGGTTGGCTTCCCATCTTTCAATTCGGGGACAACTTTCTCTTTGAAAAGTGTATGCGACATAATGGGTGCATCTGCATTTTTTTCAAACCAATCTGGGTAATTCTTTTCAATGAATTTACCAAATTGAAGATTGGCTTCATTCTTTTGAGATTCCAAAATTTCTGTCATGCCGGCATCTTCGATATCTTCCAACTGCAATTCCCAATACACCAGCTTTTGGTATAATTCGACCCATGCCTCATACGTATTGACCATGGAAAGATCCATGGCTATTTTTCGAAATTCTTGTTGATAGTTGGAGGTTGTTTTTTCTGAAATCAGTCTAGAATGATCTAAATTCTTTTTTAAACTCAACAAAATCTGATTAGGATTCACAGGTTTTATAAGATAATCGGCAATCTTGTTACCGATGGCTTCCTCCATAATATATTCTTCTTCACTTTTCGTGATCATCACCACCGGAAGATTGGCTCTCTTTTCCTTTATTTCATTCAGTGTTTCAAGACCTGTAAGTCCAGGCATGTTTTCGTCTAAAAAAACAATGTCAAAATTGGTGTCATCGATGATTTCCAAAGCTTCCATACCACTTTTACAGGTGGTTACCTTGTATTGTTTTTGCTCTAAAAAAAGGATGTGTGGCTTCAATAAATCAATTTCATCGTCAACCCAAAGAATATTTATAGTGTTCATGTATATTTGTTTAAAATTAGTGTAAAGATCACCGTTTGATGATGCGTAATAAACTCAAGATATTTAACGACCCAATTTACGGATTTATTACCATTCCGAATCCCCTGATTTTTGAGCTGATCGAACATCGTTACTTTCAAAGATTGCGTAGAATTTCCCAAATGGGAATGTCCTATTTGGTATATCCAGGTGCTCATCACACAAGATTCCATCATGCATTGGGATGCATGTACTTAATGCAGAAAGCTGTCAATGTCCTTCGTTTTAAGGGAGTTGAGATAAATGACGATGAAGAAAACGCACTACTCATTGCTATTTTATTACATGATATAGGTCATGGACCTTTTAGCCACGCCATGGAGCATAGCATTGTAAATGGGGTATCTCACGAAACCATTTCCTTGCGTTTTATGGAAAAACTGAATATTGAATTTAACGGAAGTTTAACGCTTGCCATTCAAATTTTCAAATGTGAGTATCCTCGCAGATTTATGTGCCAACTTATCTCTAGCCAATTAGACATGGATAGGGCTGATTACCTTAAACGGGATAGTTTTTATACTGGGGTTGCGGAAGGTAATATAAATAGTGAACGAATCATTACAATGCTTAATGTCGTGGATGATGAACTGCTGGTGGAGGAGAAGGGAATTTATAGTGCCGAAAAATTTTTAGTTGCAAGACGTCTTATGTATTGGCAAGTTTATTTGCATAAGACAAGTCTGGTGGCCGAGCAATTGGTGATGAGGATGCTTCGGCGTGCTAAAGAATTGGTCAATAATGGCACAGAATTAAAGGCAAGTAGTGCGTTGACATTTTTTTTAAAAAATGAGATTACGAGTGAGAATTTTGATGATACCATCTTGGAGAATTTCTCAAAATTGGATGATTATGACATCGTATCTGCCATGAAAGAGTGGCAATTTTGTGATGATTTTGTTCTCAAAAATCTCTCCGGTATGATCATCAACCGAGATTTATTGAAAATAAAGTTGAAGAATAAAAAGATAAAGCCAGAATCTAAAGAAAAGCATATTCAAAAATTGATTGCGAAATATGATATAACAAGAGCTGAAGCAGAGAACTTTGTATTTATGGGAGAAATATCAAACCAAGCGTATCAGAATGATGCTCAGCAAATTAATATTCTTCATAAATCTGGGAAGATTGAGGACATTGTGAAAGCATCCGATCAACTCAATTTAAAAGCACTTTCCAAGCCTGTAACCAAATACTATATTTGCTATCCAAAAGGGTAAAGGAATAATGTGGTTTGGAGGTGCTGACCATATAAGTTAAGATCTAAATTCGGATTTAGTAAACACTTTATTATATAAGGACAAAACTGTCTCCAAGCAACAAACGTTACTCCAACCGACATTATATGATACATTTTTTCTATTTTTGCTTTCAATGAAATTTACAGCAACACAAATAGCAGAGATTCTAGAAGGTGACATTATTGGCGATGTCAATGTGGAAGTTTCAAAATTATCTAAAATAGAAGAAGGTACGGAAGGTTCACTGACCTTTTTGGCCAATCCCAAGTATAAATCTTATATTTATTCAACCAAAGCCTCCATCACAATTGTTAATAAATCTTTTGAGCCCGAAACCGAGCTTAGTACCACACTCATCAAGGTAGAAGACGCCTACAAGTCATTCTCAAAATTATTAGAATATTACAACTATATAAAAACAAACAAGAGTGGTATAGAACAGCCTTCATTTGTGCCAGATTCGGCTAAAGTTGGTGAGAATGTATATATAGGAGCGTTTACATATATTGGCGAAAACGTCACAATTGCAGATAACGTTAAAATTTATCCAAATTGTTATATTGGAGACAACGTGTCCATAGGTGAAGATACTATCCTATTTGCGGGAGCAAAGATATATTACGAATGTATTATTGGCTCCAATTGTGTTATCAATTCTGGAGCAATCATAGGAGCTGACGGTTTTGGTTTTGTACCAAATGATATTGGGGAATATTCCAAAGTACCACAAACAGGAAATGTCATTCTTGAAGATTTTGTAGATATTGGCGCAGCTACTACGATTGATAGAGCCACTTTGGGATCTACCATCATACGTCGTGGGGTTAAGTTGGATAATCAAATCCAAATTGCCCACAATGTCGAAATTGGAAAAAATACAGTTATTGCCGCTCAGACAGGCGTTGCTGGCTCTACCAAAATCGGTGAAAATTGCCAAATTGGTGGTCAGGTAGGTATTGCCGGACACATCATCATTGGAAATAATGTTAAAATACAGGCACAATCAGGGGTAGGCCGGAATATCAAAGATAACGAGGTTTTGCAAGGTTCTCCTTCATTTGCTTATGGAGATTGGAATAAATCATATGTCTATTTTAAAAACCTTCCAAAGATTGTCAAAACGATTAATGATTTAGAAAAAAAAGTAAATGGCAATAATTAAGACAGATATAAAACAAAAGACCATTAGAAACGAAGTGTCTCTAACTGGTGTTGGTCTGCATACAGGCAAAAAAGTAACACTTATTTTTAAACCTGCTCCGACAAATTTCGGTTTGGCATTCAAAAGAGTAGATCTAGAGGGAAGTCCTGTCATTGAAGCAGATGCCAATTACGTCACCAATACACAGCGAGGGACATGCTTGGAAAAACATGGAGTCACCATACAAACATCAGAGCACGTTCTTGCAGCTTTGGTTGGGATGGATATCGATAATTGCATCATTGAATTAGATGCATCAGAGCCACCAATCATGGATGGGTCTTCAAAATTCTTTGTACAAGCCCTTCAGAAAGCCGAATTACAGGAGCAGGATGATTGTCGCGAAGAGTATGCGGTAACTGATATTGTCTCCTATATGGATGAGGAGTCCGGTAGTGAAATCATTATCATGCCTTCAAAGGAGTATCAAGTTACGACCATGGTCGATTTTGGGACTAAAGTGTTGGGAACTCAAAATGCAACGCTCAATCACATGTCAGATTTTAATGAAGACATATCAAATGCGAGAACCTTCAGTTTTTTGCATGAAATTGAGATGTTACTCGAGAAAGGATTGATAAAAGGTGGTGATCTTAATAATGCGATCGTATATGTTGATAAGGAATTATCTCCTGAAACAATGGATAAATTAAGAGTTGCTTTTAAGAAGGATTCCATCGCTGTAAAACCGAACGGAATTTTAGACAACTTGACCTTACATTATCCAAATGAGGCTGCCAGACATAAGTTATTGGATGTTATTGGTGATCTCTCGTTGATTGGTGTGCGCATCAGAGGGAAAGTAATAGCCAATAAGCCAGGTCATTTCATCAATACACAGTTTGCGAAAAAAATGTCGAAACTCATTAAAAATGAGCGCCGTAACCATGTCCCAAATATTGATTTGAATCAAGAGCCGTTAATGGACGTAAATCAGATCATGGACATGTTGCCGCACAGACAACCATTTTTGTTGATTGATAAGATTTTTGAATTGACAGATTCAGGTGTTATTGGTCTTAAGAACGTTACGATGAATGAGCCATTCTTTGCTGGACACTTTCCGGGGGCACCAGTCATGCCTGGTGTACTAATCGTTGAGGCCATGGCGCAAACGGGCGGTATATTGGTATTAAGTACCGTTCCTGATCCAGAAAATTACCTCACCTTTTTTATGAAAATTGACAATGTTAAATTCAAACAAAAGGTTGTTCCGGGAGATACGCTGATCTTCAAATGTGATTTAATTACGCCCATCAGACGTGGTATTTGTCATATGCAAGGTTATGCTTACGCTAACGGAAAACTATGTGCCGAAGCGGAACTTATGGCGCAAATATCGAAAGTAAAATAATTGACAAACGGATTGTAAATTGTTTTTAGTGTAAATTGTAAAAACATATTTTACTTCGATTCAAATAACTAATAATATGAACCAACCATTAGCATACGTACATCCAGGAGCCAAAATAGCCAAAAATGTAGTTATTGAACCTTTTACTACCATATATAACAATGTCACAATTGGAGAAGGTACATGGATAGGAAGTAATGTAACTATAATGGAAGGAGCTAGAATCGGTAAAAATTGTAGTATTTTTCCAGGTTCTGTTATTTCTGCAGTGCCTCAAGATCTTAAATATAAGGACGAAGACACCACAACTGAAATAGGGGACAATGTAACCATTCGAGAATGTGTGACCATTAATAGAGGTACGACAGATAAAATGAAAACAGTTATCGGGAATAATTGTCTTATTATGGCCTATTGCCATATTGCCCATGACTGTATTGTTGGAAACAATTGTATATTTTCAAATAATAGTACCTTGGCTGGTCATATCACTGTTGGTGATTACGTAGTGCTTGCTGGTATGACTGCTGTCCATCAATTTTGTTCTATAGGCAATCATGCTTTTGTAACAGGCGGGTCTTTGGTTCGTAAAGATGTGCCTCCGTTTGTAAAAGCCGCGAGAGAGCCGTTATCTTACGTTGGCATTAATTCGGTTGGTTTGCGACGCAGAGGATTTTCTTCTGATAAAATCAAGGAAGTCCAAGATATCTATAGACTGCTTTACCAAAGAAATTATAACAATACGCAAGCTTCCGAAATCATTGAGGCCGAAATGGAAGCAACTCCAGAGCGGGATGAAATTTTGCAATTCATTAAAAATTCTCATCGCGGAATCATGAAAGGCTATTTTAAATCAAATTAATTATTAATTATTAAAAAAAATCCCTCACATGTGGGAACCCTATTATGGCAAGTACATCAGACATCAGAAACGGATTATGCATTCGATATAACAATGATATTTATAAAATTATAGAATTTCTTCACGTTAAACCTGGCAAGGGTCCAGCCTTTGTTCGTACCAAAATGAAAAGTGTCACCAATGGTAAAGTATTGGATAATACATTTTCAGCAGGCCATAAGATTGAAGATGTTCGTGTTGAAACCCATAAATTCCAATTTTTATATAATGACGGTGAGTTCTTTCATTTTATGAACACTGAAGATTATACACAAATCCGACTTTTGGAAGCTGCTCTGGATCGGCCTGATTTATTGAAGGAAGGCGAAGTTGTTACCATTCAGATTAATTCTGAAGACAATTTGCCACTTTCGGTCGACATGCCTGCAACAGTAACTTTATTAGTTACGTCGACAGAACCAGGTGTCAAAGGTAATACAGCTACGAATGCCACTAAACCGGCCACTGTAGAAACAGGAGCTGAAGTCAATGTGCCCTTATTTATCAATGAAGGTGACAAGATAAAAATCGAAACTGAAAAGGGAACTTACAAAGAACGCGTTAAAGAATAGTTTCTAGTGAGACACCTAAAAATGCTTATTCACTAGAAGTTACATTTTTAATTTTTCTTTCAGAATACATGAAATTTCCTAAAATACATACGTTAAAAGAAATTGCGGCAATCATCGAAACAACTTATGTTGGTGCTGATGATTTCCCTGTGTTGGGAATGAATGAAATTCATGTGGTGGAACCAGGTGATATCGTATTTGTAGATCATCCTAAATATTACGATAAAGCTCTTAATTCATCCGCTACGATCATCCTTATCAATAAAGAAGTAGAGTGCCCTCAAGGTAAAGCATTATTGATCAGTGATGATCCATTCAGGGATTTCAATAAATTAACAACCCATTTCAAACCTTTTAGACCAGCGACCTCCTCAATTTCTGCAACTGCAAGTATTGGTGAATCTACAATTATTCAACCCAATTGTTTTATAGGAAATAATGTGGTGATAGGGGATCATTGTTTAATTCATCCCAATGTATGTATCTATGATGATACCATTATTGGCAACCATGTTACAATACACTCTGGGACAGTTCTTGGTGCTAGTGCATTTTATTATAAAAAACGTCCAGAAGGTTACGATCAGTTGAAATCAGGTGGTAGAGTTATCATTAAGGACCATGTGCATATTGGTGCTTTATGCACGATTGATAGGGGCGTTTCAGGAGATACAACCATTGGGGAAGGCTCAAAGTTAGATAATCAGATTCAAATTGGTCACGATACCATTATTGGAGAACATTGTTTGATTGCTTCTCAAGCGGGCATTGCAGGTTGCGTGGTCATTGAGGATCATGTAACACTTTGGGGCCAAATTGGGATTAAAAGTGGAATCACATTAGCTAAAGGTACTGTGCTATATGCGCAATCTGGATTAGGTCATTCTACAGAAGAAAATAAAACGTATTTCGGTTCGCCAGCTGAAGAGGCACGTACAAAATTTAAGGAAATGGCTTACATTAAAAAAATACCTGAATTGTTGGAGAATTTAAAGAACACTTAAGATGAATGCAAAAAAAGTTTTGGAACGTTTCTATCAGTTGGATCTTGCACAGGAAGAAGATGCTATCTCCCATTTTCACGAGGATTGTCAGCTTCACTGGAATAGTAGCAAAGGATTTACAGTTCTCGATCATGCTGGTATAGAAGCAATGTTTTGTGATATTCGAAAGTCTTTTTTAACATTTAAGTACCGGTTGAGTCATTTGCTTAAAGACGGACAATCCATTACCGCGCGCTACACAATTTATGCAACACCTATCGAAAATCCCGACGAAGAACAACCATTAGCGCATTTCATATCAATTTGGGAGGTTAAGGATGAAAAATTATATAAAGGGTATGAAATTAGCCAATTATATAACGAGGATACAGCGAGTTTAAAATCGTTTAAAAATTATAAAAAATAAATTCTAAAAACGTACTTTTGTACGACCGAAATTTCGGGTAACAACTTCTAAATTAAATCAAAAACATGAGTGTTTTAGTTAACAAGAATTCAAAGATAATTGTACAAGGATTTACAGGTAGTGAAGGCACCTTCCACGCCACCCAAATGATCGAATACGGAACAAACGTAGTCGGTGGTGTGACACCAGGGAAAGGAGGCCAAACCCATTTGGATAAGCCGGTTTTCAATACGGTTCAGGATGCGGTTGACACTGCCCATGCAGATACGTCCATTATATTTGTGCCGCCTGCGTTTGCAGCTGATGCGATTATGGAAGCAGCTGATGCCGGAATTAAAGTTATTATCTGTATTACAGAAGGTATTCCTGTCGGCGATATGATCAAAGCATCTGCTTATGTAAAAGGAAAAAATTCTAGATTGATCGGGCCTAACTGTCCAGGAGTTATTACTCCAGGCGAAGCGAAAGTTGGTATTATGCCAGGTTTTGTTTTCAAAAAGGGAACCGTGGGGATTGTTTCGAAATCTGGCACCTTAACCTACGAAGCTGCTGACCAAGTTGTTAAGCAGGGTCTAGGGATTACAACTGCTATTGGAATTGGTGGTGATCCAATTATTGGAACAACAACCAAGGAAGCTGTTGAGATGCTGATCAACGACCCAGAAACAGAAGCGGTTGTAATGATTGGTGAAATTGGAGGTCAATTGGAAGCTGATGCAGCTCATTGGTATAAAAATAGTGGCAGTAAAAAACCAATTATCGGTTTTATAGCTGGAGAAACAGCACCTGCTGGAAGAACCATGGGACACGCTGGCGCTATTGTCGGTGGCTCTGATGATACAGCGCAAGCAAAAAAGAAAATCATGAAAGAATGCGGAATCCATGTTGTGGAATCTCCTGCAGAAATTGGTAAAAAAGTAAAAGAAGTTTTAGGGTAACCTATCATAATCAACAAGACTAAAGACCTCATAAATTTCTTATAATTTATGAGGTTTGTTGTATCATGCAACTTCTTATCGCTATATTTGAAATAGGAATAACAATCAAGATAATTAAGATATTTCTTTCTGTCATAAGATCTTGGTAAAAACATCAAACATGAAATTATTAGAAGGTAAAACAGCCATCATTACTGGCGCTTCAAGAGGAATAGGAAAAGGAATTGCAGAGGTTTTCGCCCAGCATGGTGCCAATGTGGCATTTACCTATAGTTCATCGGTGGAATCAGCAAATCAGTTAGAAAAGGAGCTGAACGATTTAGGCGTAAAAGCAAAAGGCTACCAAAGCAATGCAGCGAATTTTGATGAATCTCAAAAACTAGCGGAAGACGTTTTAGCTGACTTTGGAAGCATTGATATTTTGGTCAATAACGCCGGAATTACAAAGGACAACTTGTTAATGAGAATGGGTGAGGATGATTTTGATAAAGTCATTGAAGTAAATTTGAAGTCCGTTTTTAATATGACCAAAGCAGTTCAGCGAACGATGCTAAAACAGCGAAAAGGGTCTATAATCAACATGAGTTCGGTTGTTGGGGTCAAAGGAAACGCAGGTCAAACCAATTATGCAGCTTCAAAAGCAGGAATCATCGGGTTTTCTAAATCGGTCGCATTAGAATTAGGTTCACGAAACATTAGAAGTAACGTCATCGCGCCAGGATTTATAGAGACGGAGATGACCGCGAAACTTGATGAAAATACCGTAAAAGGTTGGAGAGATGCCATTCCACTAAAACGTGGTGGTACGCCAGAAGATATTGCCAATGTCTGTGTATTCTTGGCTAGTGACATGAGCGCTTATGTTACAGGACAGACCTTGAATGTAGATGGTGGTATGCTTACATAATATTTTAGATACTTACTTACGATGTCACATTTAAATCGTAGATCCTAATTAGTACATCGGAGTTCAAAAATGCAAACAGCCACAATTCTATATATCATTTTAGCAGGAATCATAGCGCTATCACTAGCGCTTTTTCAGTATATCTACAAATCAAAAAAAAGGACGAAAACGACTTTAGTATTGACCTTTCTTCGGTTTTTGACAGTTTTCTCTATCTTGATACTATTGATAAATCCTAAATTTGATAAAATCACCTATATCAATGAAAAGCCAAGTTTGGTGGTCGCCATCGACAATTCCGAGTCTGTGAGCTATCTTAAGCAAGATAACAACGTAAGAAACGTTCTTAATACCTTACAATCGAGTGAAGAATTGAATGAGCGATTTAATGTAGAGTACTATCAATTTGGCAAGGATGTAACCACCACAGATTCATTATCATTCAGCGAAGATCAAACCAATCCAGCGTTGCTTTTTGATCGACTTTCCCAAGTGTATGAGAACCAAACAGCCCCTGTGCTTTTTATGTCTGATGGGAATCAAACCTACGGTAATGATTATGAATTTTACAATACGCGTTTCAAACAAACCGTATATCCTATAATTCTCGGTGACACCACGCAATATACGGATGTTAAGATTCAGCAATTGAACGTTAATAAATACGCCTACCTCAAAAATCAATTTCCTGTTGAAGTGATCGTTGTTTCCAATACCGCATCTCCCATCAATACAGAGTTTAGGGTCACTTCTGGAAACGCTACAATTTTTTCCAAAAGAGTAGATTTCACTCACGACAATAGTTCGCAAATTATCAATTTTAAGTTACCAGCCAGTAGGGTTGGAGTTAACAGCTATAGAGCCGAATTGCTTCCTATTGAGAACGAAAAAAATGTCATCAACAATGTCAAGAATTTTGCTGTGGAAGTGATCGATCAAAAAACGACAGTGGCAATTGTTTCCGATATTATTCATCCGGATTTGGGAGCTCTCAAAAAATCAATTGAAAGTAACGAACAACGAACAGCGGTCATCCTTAAACCAAAGGAATTCACATCACAATTAAATGGTTTTCAATTGGCTATATTGTATCAGCCTAACAATAACTTTAAACTGGTGTATGATGAAGTGAGTAAAGCTAATATGAATATATTCGTAATATCCGGTACAAAAACGATCTGGTCGGCACTCCATACTTATCAATCATTCTATAAACAAACCATTACAAATCAAACGGAAGATTTTCAACCCAATTTAAATTTAAACTACGCAACATTTATAATTGATGATTTGGATTTTAGCAGTTTTCCGCCTTTGAAATCAGAATTTGGGGAAACTAAATTTACCATTCCGAATGACGTTATTTTAAACAAATCGATAAACGGCATTCAGCTCAACGAAGCATTGTTGACCACGTTTGAAGTAGGAGAGCGACGTGAAGCATTTCTCAACGGTGAAGGCTTGTGGAAATGGCGCGCGCAAAGTTATTTGAATGACAAATCATTTACCAATTTCGATAATTTTATAGGAAAGTTAGTCCAGTATTTAAGTTCCTATCAGAAGAAATCTCGACTAAATGTGGATTATGAGTCTTTCTATGACGGAAATGATAACGTTAAAATCAATGCACAATATTTCAATAAAAATTATGAGTTTGATGCCACCGCTACTTTAAACATCACATTGAAAAATAAAGACACAGAAGAATCAACTACGTTTCCATTCATCTTGCGAAACACCTCATTTGAGGTTGATTTAAGCGGTCTATCGGCTGGGGATTATAGTTTTACAGTGTCTGTAGCCAATGAGGCAATTTCGAAATCTGGGGAGCTGAAAATACTCGATTACAATGTGGAGCAACAGTTTTTAAATGCGAATGTGTCGAAGTTAAAAACCTTGGCAGACAAAAGTAATGGGGCTTACTATTTTATTGATGATACCTCGATGCTAATTGACAATCTAATCAACGATGAACGCTACAAAACTGTGCAAAGAAGCAGTAAAAATGTCGTACCTTTGATTGATTGGAAATTTCTACTCGCTATCATTGCATTTAGCCTATCTGCAGAATGGTTTATTAGAAAATACAACGGATTAATTTAAAAGTAAAAATTGACTATGGAAAGATTACCAAAAGTGGCGTTACCCGTCATTATTACGATCATCGTACTTATTATATTATTAGCTAAATCAACGGTCACCATTGATTCTGGTCATGCTGGAGTGGTTCATGAAACATTACAAAATGGTGTAGATCCTGAAAGTCCTCCGATAGGCCCTGGTTTTCATTTTATCGCTCCATGGAATCGTGTAATCGATTATGAAACACGTCAGCAGGAAGTACCAGAAAAAATGTCTGTGTTATCTTCAAACGGATTGGATATTAAGTTAGATGCTTCTGTCTTGTACACACCAGATGTTACCAATTTGGGTAAGTTACACAATCAAAAAGGAGTGGATTATCTCAATAGAGTTTTGCAGCCTGCGATACGCAGTGCCGCGCGAAGTGTTGTGGGTCGTTATACGCCCGAACAGCTTTATTCTAGTAAGAGAGATGCCATACAAGAAGAGATTTTTGAAGAGACTCAAAAGTTAGTTGCACCTCAATTCATTATTCTAAAAGATATTTTGATCAGAGATGTCACCTTACCGCCGACTATCAAAGAAGCTATTGAACGTAAATTAAAACAAGAGCAAGAATCTTTGGAATATGAGTTTAGACTTGTAACCGCTGCTAAAGAAGCTGAAAAAGTGATTATCGAGGCAGAAGGTAAAGCAGAATCAAATCGAATTTTAAGCGCTTCATTAACTGACAAAATCCTTCAGGATAAAGGAATAGATGCGACTTTGAAATTGGCCGAATCCCCGAATAGTAAGGTGATCGTCATTGGTTCAGGAGATTCAGGATTACCAATCATATTGGGAAATCAATAGGGTTAACAAAAATTTAATTCCTCGAGATTAGGTTTTTTAAATATTATTTAGCAACCTTTGTCACATAATAAAAACAGAAATGATAAATATTCAATCACATCACCATCATCATCCTATTTGCACTCAAGCGAACTGAAGATGTATTGAATAGTTTCAACATATTTTAAAACCGTTTGAGTAAATCAAGCGGTTTTTGCATTTCTGCCAATTCAGAAATCTTCAACTTAAAGATTTGCTCAAACAAAAATTTATAACCAATTAAAAAACCACAACTGTGGACCACAAGATGAGTAAATTAAAAATTGCAGTACAAAAATCGGGACGTCTTCATGATGATTCCATGAAAATTCTAAATGACATAGGAATCTCCATTGATAACGGAAAAGACCAATTGAAAGCATCCGCTCGGAACTTTCCTTTAGAAATCCTTTACCTTCGAAATGGGGACATCCCGCAGTATTTGAAAGATGGTGTCGTCGATGCCGCTATTATCGGTGAAAACATCTTAATTGAAAAAGGCGATAATATAACGATTGTTGAGAAGCTTGGGTTTTCAACATGCAAAGTTTCAGTTGCGGTTCCTAAATCTATGAAATACAAAGGTATCCAAGATTTGCAGGGCAAACGCATCGCTACATCGTATCCAAATACAGTGACTCAATTTTTGAAGAAAAACGGGATTGAGGCTAACCTCCATATTATCAATGGTTCTGTAGAGATTGCTCCAAATATCGGTTTGGCAGACGCTATTGTTGACATTGTTAGCAGTGGAAGTACCTTGTTTAAAAACGGCTTAAAGGAAGTGGAAGTGCTTCTTAAGTCAGAAGCAGTATTGGCAATGTCTGATCAAATTTCGGCAGAAAACAAGGCGATTTTAGATAAAATACAGTTCCGGCTACAATCTGTGTTAAGTGGAAGGCAAAACAAATATATCTTGTTGAATGTTCCAAATAGCAAGGTTGATAAAATCGTGAGTATTCTTCCAGGAATGAATAGTCCTACCATCTTACCATTAGCAAAAGAAGGATGGAGCTCTTTGCATTCTGTCATCAATAAAAATGAATTTTGGGAAGTTATTGACGAACTCAAAAAGCATGGCGCTGAAGGTATTCTCGTTTGCCCAATTGAAAATATGGTGATGTAGAAAAGATTTCGCTGTTAAATTTGAACTAAAAAATATCCAGATCCTATTAAATTTGAAGATATGCAAATCATAAATAGTCCAGAAAAAGCATCTTGGTCAGAAGTTTTAAAACGACCGACCCAAACTTTAGAAAACATTGAGAAAACCGTCAATGAAATATTTGATGACATTCAGCGTAATGGTGATAAAGCTGTTGTAAAGTACACCTCTATGTTTGATGGTGTAGAAACGACACTCCAACTAGTGACCTCTGATGACATTGATGCAGCAGTTGCAAATGTGCCAGAAGAATTGAAAAACGCGATTAAAACGGCTAAACATAATATCGAAAAATTTCATGAGGCGCAACGAACCTCTAAAGTGGAAGTGGAAACGATGAAAGGCGTAAGTTGCTGGCAAGAAAAGCGGGCCATTGATAAAGTCGGTTTGTACATTCCTGGAGGAACAGCACCCTTATTTTCAACGGTTTTGATGTTGGCTGTACCGGCCACTATTGCTGGCTGTAAAGAAATCGTCTTGTGTTCACCACCCAATAAACAAGGAAAAATTGCCAACGAAATTTTATATACTGCATACATATGTGGGGTTACTAAAATTTTCAAAGTGGGAGGGATCCAAGCAGTGGCCGCTTTAACATTTGGAACGGAAACGATTCCCCAAGTGTATAAAATTTTCGGTCCAGGCAATCAGTTTGTAACGGTAGCTAAACAATTGGCCACAAAATATGGCGTCGCCATTGATATGCCAGCAGGGCCGAGCGAGCTTTTGGTTTTTGCCGATGATTCCGCAAATGCTTCTTACGTAGCGTCTGATCTATTAAGTCAAGCGGAACATGGAACCGACAGTCAAGTAATATTAGTTACAACTTCTCAAACGCTTTTATCAGAGGTGGCTGATGCCGTTGAAGTTCAAATGAACGAACTGCCGAGAAAAGCCATTGCAGAAAAAGCCATTGCTAATTCAAAACTTATTTATGTGGAGTCAGATGAATTGGCATTAGAGTTAATCAATAATTATGCCCCCGAACATTTTATTCTATGTTCAAAAGATGAGGACTTTTTCATAAAAGGGATAAGCAATGCAGGATCCGTGTTCATTGGTAACCATACGCCTGAAAGCGCCGGTGATTATGCTTCAGGTACCAATCACACGTTGCCAACCAATGGGTTTAGTCGCGCTTATTCTGGTGTCAATCTTGATAGTTTCCTCAAGAGTATAACCTTTCAAAAAATATCAAAAGAGGGTTTACGAACCATTGGCAATACAATTGAACGAATGGCTGAAGCTGAAGGTTTGCACGCGCATAAAAATGCCGTATCTATCAGATTAAAAGATCTATAGAAATTTAGTTTACAATATTTAAAAGACAAATTGACCAACTAAAATGCTGTGCTTTGAGCACAGAAGTACCTTATGAAAACCATTCAACATTTAATACGACCAGCCATCAAAGCTTTAGCGCCCTATTCATCAGCAAGGGACGAATTTAAAGGCATTAAGGACGACATGATTTTTTTGGATGCCAATGAAAACCCATTTGATAATGGCGTCAATCGGTATCCAGATCCGCAACAAACAGCTCTAAAACAAACGCTTT
>JBBSOJ010000044.1:0-16693 GCA_038259855.1 Flavobacteriales bacterium | reverse complement strand
GCAGCCGACCCAATGGAGGCCAACGTCGTCGTCAATACAACAGTTAATTGCTGACCTATGGTTAAATCAATCATGTGCAATTGAGCTAAAAAGATCACGGCCACCGCTTGGTACAGACTGGTCCCATCCATATTTACGGTGGCTCCAATCGGTAGTACAAAACTGCTGACTTTTTTATTGACGCCAAGATTTTGCTCCACACATTCCATAGTAACCGGTAATGTGGCAGCGCTACTCGAGGTAGAAAAGGCCAGGGTTTGGGCTGGCCCCATGCCTTTAAAAAAGCCTATATACGGTATTTTCTTTACGAAGGTCTTTAATATTGCGGGATACGTCACGAAAATCATAAGAAGTAATCCAAGAACCACCGTTAATGAATACCAACTCAATCCTTTGAATATCTCGACAACTTTTCCGATATCATCTCCTGCCATTTTGCTCACAACACCTGCCAATAGTGCAAATACGAAAAAGGGTGCTGCTTGCATGACTAAATCAACCATTTTTAGAAACACCTCGTTGATGCCATCAACCAAATTTAAAACAGGCCTTGATTTATCATCCGGAATAAACAAGAGGCTCACCCCGAAAAAGAGCGCAAAAAAGATCACTTGCAGCATCAAACCATTGTCACCCAAAGCTTTGAAAAAGTTATCGGGAACAATGTCTACTAAAGGCTGTAATGGTGTCGTATCTTTCTGCTTATCGGCTGTTTTCATTTTATCAGATACTGAAGCGTCTTTGAGTTCGCTTTTAGTAAGATCTGATATTTCCTGTGCCCGCTTCATAAATTTAGGATCTTGCAGATAATTTACGCCATCCTTTATTTTATAACCTTGAGAATCTGCCCAGATTTCGTAGGAGATTCGATTGTCGATACGGCTTTGCTCGTCAATCAATTTCCCTGGTTTTATGGTATTTACCAACAATAATCCCAAGGATATCGCCAACACGGTGGTCAATAAATAAATCATTAAGGTTTTTCCTCCCATACGGCCCAAGCTCGCAGGATCACCGATGTTCGCAACGCCACTGATGATTGAAAATAGCACTAACGGAACCGCAATCAACTTTAATAAATTGATAAAAATCGTACCGAATGGATCAATCCAATTAATGGTAAATGCGCTCCATCCCATCGAACTTGAAATGAGAGCCCAAACGACACCAAGTGTCATTCCTATTAAGATTTTCCAATGTAATGCTAATTTTTTCATAGTCCCGTCTGTCCTATCGGACATCTTCCCGAAGGAAATATTTAGTTAAAAAAGAT
Organism: Flavobacteriales bacterium; assembly: GCA_038259855.1. Lineage (GTDB taxonomy): Bacteria > Bacteroidota > Bacteroidia > Flavobacteriales > Flavobacteriaceae > JBPOFM01. The sequence continues at coordinate 15,420 of JBBSOJ010000044.1, read as the reverse complement.
TTTTATTTTTTTAGCCCTGATTGAAGCGATATCCTTTTGCTTTTTTGCAAAAGATAAAGCTGAAAGCAGGAAACAGCTCCTAATGTACAGAATTCAATAACCAGAAGTCTGCAATTACCAACGCAGCCATTGCCTCAACAATTGGTACAGCTCTTGGAACGACGCACGGATCATGACGCCCTTTACCTTGCATTTCTACAATAGCTCCTTGAGCATTGAGCGCATCTTGTTTTTGGATGATGGTTGCAACGGGCTTAAAAGCAACTTTAAAATAGATATCCATACCGTTGCTAATGCCACCTTGTATACCTCCAGATAAGTTAGTTTTGGTGGTTCCGTTTTCATTGAACAAATCGTTGTGATCACTTCCTTTCATTTTTGCGCCTTCAAAACCACTACCATATTCAAAGCCCTTGACCGCGTTGATGGATAGCATTGCTTTACCCAATTCTGCATGTAATTTATCGAACACAGGTTCACCCAATCCGATCGGGACATTCTTGATGACACATGAAATAACCCCTCCGATAGTATTGCCTTCTTTTCGAATCGCCCTGATTTTTTCGATCATCTTATGGGCTGTTTCTTCGTCAGGACAGCGTACATCATTGTTTTCTGCGTTTGATAAATCTAACTGTTGATAGTCCTTTTCGAGCGCAATATCTCCGACGGCCGACGTATAGGCAACAATCTCAATGCTTTTTAAGAATTGTTTGGCGATGGCTCCTGCTACAACTCTGCAAGCTGTTTCACGTGCTGAACTGCGTCCACCTCCTCTGTAATCTCTGACACCGTATTTCTTCTCATAGGTATAATCGGCATGGCTTGGACGATAAACATCCTTGATGTGAGAATAATCCTTTGACTTCTGATTGGTGTTTTTTATGATAAATCCGATCGGCGTGCCGGTGGTCTGACCTTCAAATATCCCGGATAAAAGCTCTACGGTATCTGGTTCTTTCCGTTGTGTGACTATGTCTGATTGCCCTGGTTTTCGGCGATTCAACTCTGCTTGTATGGCATCTATATCCAATTCAATTCCAGAAGGACAACCGTCAATAACACCGCCTATTGCCAGGCCGTGAGATTCGCCAAATGTTGTAAGTTTAAAAAGTGTTCCAATGGAATTTCCCGCCATAATTAATTGCTATTATTCACTAATTAATGTTTGCTGTTTACTTTGATTTAAAAGTGTGTGACAAGCGCTAATATCTTTTTTCAAAATTGTCTAACGTCAATTGTAAAGTGCTTAAAAACCTCGTTTTATTACTCACAATTGGACGCTTTTTGCTTTCTTCTGCTAAAGTAATTTTATTATTAGACATAGAAAAATTGATTTTAAAATGCTTTTGCGTTTTGTATCAGTATCATGATAACAATTTAGTAACAAATTACTCACATTTTATTAATTGGCAGATAAACATTAGATAATGTACAAATCGGTTATTTGCAGTGGAAACTTAATCTAAATCATTGAAATTAACTCGTAAAGTAGAAGTAGCCGTTATTTCAGATGTCCATTTGGGAACCTATGGCTGTCAAGCCAAACAGCTATTGACGTATCTTAATAGTATTCAGCCCAAAAAATTGATTCTAAATGGGGATATCATAGATATTTGGCAATTTAGCAAACGATACTTTCCAAAGTCACATTTGCGTGTTTTAAAAAAGATAATCGATATGGCCTCGGAAGGCGTTGAAGTGATTTATATTACTGGAAATCATGATGAAATGCTTCGAAAGTTTAGCGGCAGTGTTATGGGTAATATTTCAATCGTTGATAAAAAAGTGCTGATTTTGGACGGAAAAAAGGCATGGTTCTTTCATGGTGATGTATTTGATACGTCGATCCAAAATGCGAAGTGGCTTGCCAAATTGGGTGGTTATGGTTATGACTCTCTTATTTTATTCAACAGATTAATTAATTGGGGACTAGTAACTATGGGACGGGAAAAATATTCTCTTTCAAAAAAAATAAAGAATAGCGTGAAAGGCGCTCTCAACTACATCAACGATTTTGAAACGGTGGCTTGTGATTTAGCAATCGAGAATGGATACGACTACGTCATCTGCGGCCATATTCATCAACCTAAAATGCTTATCAAAGAAAATAAATATGGCAAAACCATGTATTTGAATTCTGGAGATTGGATCGAGAACTTCACAGCATTGGAATATCAATTTAAGCGTTGGAAAATCTATAATTATAATTTCGACAAACTCTCTCCCTTTTTCGCAGATGAAGACATTAAGGAAATGGAATCCAAAGAACTGAAAGATTTAATAGCAGCCATTACAATCGTTGGTAGATGAGAAAAGGTTTGCATCTACAAGACACCTCTATTTACAGTTCATCTAAATTCATAAAGAATTAAATTTCAGATAAAAAGATTTTTTAGGCCTTCATAACAAAGCTTTTCTCAAAATAGAAATAGGATGATACGCCTCCCGTTGTGTACCATCTTGTATTTGATGTCTACAACTTGTACCATTGGCAGCGATAATGACATCACTTGATGCCTTTCGTATCGCAGGAAATAGCGTCTGTTCTCCTATTTGCATGCTAACGTCATAATGCTCCTTCTCATAACCAAAACTTCCCGCCATACCGCAGCAACCACTTGGGATAAGGGTGACATTGTAGCTAGTTGGTAAATTGAGAACATCAAAACTAGAGGATTGATTTCGTAGAGCTTTTTGATGGCAATGGCCGTGAAACTTGATGGTTTTAGTATCCTTTGTAAATTGAGATGAATTGATGTGACCTAACTTCATTTCTGTTTGAATAAATTCCTCAATTAAATACGTATGTTTTCCTATGGATGTTGCTGCGGCATGATCATCTGCTAATCTCAAATACTCATCAGTAAACGTTAGAATGGCTGATGGCTCAATCCCAATTAGCGGCGTCTCTGCAGATATCACGTCTTTGAATGTTGAAACGTTCTTATTGGCCATTTTTTTTGCTTCCTCCAACAACCCTTTGGATATAAATGCACGTCCTGATTCAAGATGATCTAAAAATCTAACATCGTAATTTAAAGCTTTTAAAAGTGCGATGGCATCGATACCAATTTGGGAGTCCAAAAAGTTAGTAAACTCATCATTAAACAAATAGACCGTCTTGATATATTTAGTTGTAACTGTTTCTTTATGAATTGATTTTATATGATCTCTTAAACTTATGGTTGATAGTTTTGGTAACGTTCGGTTGTTCGAAATGCCTCCGAATATTTTAAGTATGGAGGACGACACTGAATTATGAAACAAGAAATTTGTCAGACCTCTGACTTTATAACCGTAGGAATTTAATGTGTTGTTGAAAGCAAATAGCTTTGTTCTTAAACTAATACCATTCGCTTTTTGATACTGGTATTGAAATTCGGCCTTCAAGCTGGCTACATCCACACTGCTGGGACATTCACTTGCGCAGGCTTTGCAGCTTAAACAAAGATCAAAGACTTCCTTCAATTCTTCATGATCGAACTTATTGGGCTTATTGGAATTGGTTAAAAATTCGCGCAAGGCATTGGCTCTGGCACGAGTTGTATCCTTTTCATTTCGAGTAGCTCGATAACTTGGGCACATCGTCCCACCAAATTCAGGAAGTTTGCGGCAGTCGCCCGATCCATTGCATTTTTCTGCTTCTCTTAAAATACCGAGAGAATCTGAAAAATCGAGAAGCGTCTCAATATCCGGCTCTTGCCTGTTTGGGACGTACCTTAAATTCGCATCCATTGGGAAGGCATCCACAATTTTTCCTGGATTGAAGATCATACTCGGATCAAAAGCTGTTTTGATTCGACGTAGAATTTCATAATTGTCCTCTCCAATCATGGTCGGAATAAATTCACCTCTTACGATACCATCGCCATGCTCACCACTCATGGAGCCCCGATATTTTTTAACCAAATGCGCCACATCCGTTGTGATTTTCCTGAAATCGGCAACACCAACGTCGGTTTTTAAATTTAGGATTGGCCTTAAATGCAGCTCTCCTGCCCCAGCATGAGCATAATAAATGGCCTTTTGTCCGTGGGTTTCCATAAGTGCCGTAAAGTCACTTATATAATTGGCCAAATCTGGCAGGGCAACCGCCGTATCCTCAATACACGCAGCAGATTTGGAGTCACCGATTATATTTCCCAAAAGTCCTAGACCTGCTTTTCGAAGTTCCACTGCCTTATCGATATCGTCACCTATCAATGTAGGAAATGCATAACTCAATCCAGAATGTTGAAGATCAGCTACCAAATTTTCCGTAAGATCTTGCACTTCTTCTATGGTATCGGCTCGAACCTCACACATTAATATGGCTTGTGGATCATCGATGATAAAGTGTCTGTTTGCTTGCTGTGTTTTATTGTGCTTGGTACAGTCAAGAATCGTCTTGTCCATCATCTCGCAGGTATAGAGATTATGAGTCATCATTAATTCCACGCTATTGAGACAATTTTCGACACTCGTAAAATGAGCTGCAACCATCATCGATTCTGTTGGTGGTAAAATATCCAATTGAAGTTTTATTTCGGTCGTGAAAGCTAACGTCCCTTCGCTACCCGCCAATAATTTACACATATTGAATTGTTCATCACTATCATCAAAAACGTTTGAATTGATGAGTTCGTCAATAGCATATCCAGTATTTCGTCGATGAATCTCGGGCTTGGGAAACTGATCATTAATTTGATTTTGAACCGATGTCGACTCGAGCTCGTTCTTCAACGTTTTATAAAGGTGACCTTCAAGAGATGGTAATTCAGTTTTATGTTGAAATTCTTCAGGTGATAGACACTTAAATAGAACCTCGCTACCATCACTTAAAATCGCTTTAACTTGAAGCACTTTATCTCGTGTAACTCCATATTGGATGGAGGTCGTACCAGAGGAATTATTTCCAACCATTCCCCCAATCATACATCTGTTGGATGTGGACGTGTTAGGTCCAAAAAACAAACCGAAAGGTTTTAGATAATTGTTCAGTTCGTCGCGTACCACACCTGGTTGAACGGTGACCGTTTTATCCTTTTCATTGATATCGATTATTTTAGTAAAGTATTTGGAGACATCCACCACAATGCCATCACCAACACACTGACCTGCTAGGGATGTTCCGGCTGTTCGGGGAATCAATGAAGTCGCATTATCTGTAGCGAATGCAATTAAGTGTTTTAAATCTTCATTGTTTTTTGGGTATGCGACCGCCAATGGTATTTTTCTATAGACTGAAGCATCTGTGGCATAAATCGATTTTGTGAGGCTATCAAAAAAAAGCTCTCCTTGAAGCTTGGTTTTGAGCTGATTGAGTTGTGGGTCAACAATTAAAGCATTCAAGTTAATGGCGGAATTTGATTCGTTATAATTTCGATCTAAATTTAAAGGTAAAAAATCAATTTTAACACAACTTTGTCTTTATATTACGTTAAAACGGAATCGTTAAGATGTACTTTTGGCAAAACTTAAAATCAAACTTTATGAAAAAATTAGTATTAATTGCAGTGGCCTTTTTAGGTGCAACTGTCGCAGTAAGTGCTCAAGATATTGCTGAAAACGCCCTTGGTTTGAGAATCGGTGGTGATGATGCTTTTGGAGTTGAAGTTTCTTATCAAAGAGCGCTCGGTGATGCTAACCGTTTGGAACTCGATCTGGGAATTCGAAGTGGAGATAATTACGATGGATTCAAACTTGCCGGTATTTACCAATGGGTTTGGAACATTGACGGTGGATTCAATTGGTATGCTGGTCCTGGAGCAGGTTTAGCAAATTATAATTACGATCGCCGCTTTGATGATGGTCGCGATTTTGATGAAAGCCAAACGTATCTTTTCGTTGGTGGAAATATAGGTATTGAATACAATTTTGATATTCCTTTATTGCTATCACTTGATTTTAGACCGGAATTTGGTTTAGGAAACGACAATTTTAATAACAATGATCTAGATTTCGATATCGCACTTGGTATCAGATATCAGTTTTAGAGTAACAATTTTTATATTTAAAAACCACCCTTATGGGGTGGTTTTTTGCATTGTAATGGATTTCTCAATTAAAATAAAGAGCCATATTGTATACTAAATAAATTGATTACCTTGGGTTGAATTAGTAATGTGATTTTTTATGACAGTTCTAAATACAACAATGGTATGATCAGATTCGTTTTTTTAGTATGTGCTTTCCTCGGTGTTATCACATTTTCGTCAGCACAGGATATTGCTAAAGACGCACTGGGCTTAAGAATTAGTGACAGTGAAGGCACTGGTATAGAAATTTCGTATCAACATGCCTTTAGCCAAAAGAACAGATTGGAATTAGATTTAGGCTATACCAATGCGAAATCATATAGTGGTTTTAAAATCACGGCGTTGGATCAGTATGTTTGGCATATAAAAAATTCTTTTTTCAATTGGTATCTCGGTGCTGGTGGTGGACTCGCTTCCTATAGCTATGATTATAATGATATTAGCGGACTGGATATAAATGACAACTACACATTTCTATTTTTAGCTGCGAATGTTGGAGTAGAATATGATTTTACAGGACCCATTATGATTGCACTCGATTTCAGACCTGAATTGGGATTGAGCGATAGTAACTTTAGAGATGATAACCTAGATTTTGATATAGGTATCGCTGTGAGGTATCAATTTTAGATAGACACTTAAGCGAGTCAAAACGTTACTTATGTTCTTGACTTAATCTTTGGCCTTCAAACGATATTCTGTCGGAGTACAATTGTAGTTTTCTTTAAAAATCTTTGAGAAATAACTTCGGCTGGTCAATCCTACTTTATAAACAATTTCGGAGATGTTTAGATTCGATGTTCTCAATAATTTCGCCGCTAAATTCAATCTGGTTTCGTTCATATAACCGTTGATCGTGTTATTATAAAGGAATTTGAATCCATGTTGCAATTTTGCTTCCGAGATGCCAACCATATTCGCTATCATATCAATTGTCGTGGTTCTCTCAATATTTTCGTAAATATAACGAGCAGCTTCATGGACGCCTGAAACCTCATATTGGCGCAGTAAATGCCGATCCTCTAAATTATGAAGATCATCTTGATACTGTAAAATTTGCTTTCCTAAAAGCTGGTAGCCACAACTAATCATAAAAATCGTTTTCAAAAAATAGTTGTCATCATAATCCTTTATTTGCTTGAATACTTCAGCCAATTCCAAACTGTAATATCCTTCGTGATAAAAGACATTTTTGGCATCAATATCTCCAAAAATAGTATTCAACTCATGCTTCACAAGGATGGAAGAGCATTCATCATAAATCATGAATTGCTCACGATCCATCTCAAGACTGTAAAGATTGATGTGCGTATCTTTTTTAAATGATATAATATGGCCATTGTTCCCATTACTCGCAACTATCGCTTGCTGGAATTGATGCAAATCGTGAACCTCGTCGTTGACCGTAAAACGATGATTGAACTGACCATCTGTACAATATAAAAATTTTAAAGGATGGACAGAATCTTTTACAAAATGCAATTCCAAATCAAAATTGAATTTACAATTATATTCGATAATTCCCAATCCAGACTCCAGCATCATCGCTTTGATGTACCCTTCTCCAACATCTCCGATAATTTCGAGACTATGCTCTCTACAATTGATCTCATACGGCAAATCAAGAAGTTTTGATAGATCGCTTAAAACTTCATTGACTGGTAAAGAATTGACCTCGAATTTTTGCATGTAATAGTTTTATTAGGTTTTGAAGATTATATTATATATGACATGGTTTTATATTAAACTTGAAATAAAGATACTATTATTTCAAAGATAAACACTTGGTCAAAGTTCGCTGATAGATCGCTTCATATTGAGGTACAACATTTTGGATATCGAATTTTTTAGACTCTAGTTGAGCATTTTTCTTAAAGGTCTCCAATCGTTGTTCGTTACTTAAAATATGGATAGCATTTTTGGACATATCCTCTACGTCATTTACATTGCTCAAAAATCCAGAAACGCCGTCTGTATTCACTTCAGGAATACCACCAGTATTGCTCGAAATTACGGGCACACCGGAAGCCATGGCCTCAAGAGCTGCTAGACCAAAACTTTCGGTCAAGGATGGCAACAGAAACAGGTCACTGAAACATAAAATTTTATCGATCTCATTACTGTTTCCAAAAAAGACCACTCTATCGGATATACCTAATTTTTCACAAAGATTTTCTGCCACCTCTTTTTCTGGCCCCTCTCCAACCATCATCAGTTTTGCCGGGATCTCTTTCTGTATATTATAAAAGATATTTACCACATCAGGAATTTGCTTTACTTTCCTAAAATTACTGATATGTGTGATGATCTTCTCATCTTCATTCGCCATCAAATGGCGCTGGCAGTCCTTAAAATCTGTCTTGTAACTACTGAAATCAATAAAATTGGGAACAACATCGATCTCATTTTTGATATCGAACAAACGTAACGTATCATCCTTTAGACTTTGGGATACCGATGTGACAGCATCCGATTTATTGATGCTAAACGTTACCGCCGGTTTATAATGAGGATGACTCCCTACCAATGTTATATCTGTACCATGAAGTGTCGTAACAATCGGAATGTAAATACCTTCCTCCTGTAAAATTTTCTTGGCCATATAAGCGGCATAGGCATGTGGAATCGCATAATGAACATGCAAAATTTCCAAGTTGTGAAGTTTAACCATGTCTACGAGTTTGCTAGATAGAGCCAATTCGTAAGGCTGATACAGAAACAATGGATATTCTGGAACATTCACCTCATGGTAGTGAACATTGGTCCCTAACAAATCTAACCTCACTGGTTGGCTATAAGTGATAAAATGAATTTCATGACCTCGTTTTGACAACGCAAGCCCCAATTCGGTTGCTACCACGCCACTACCACCAAATGTTGGATAACAGACAATTCCTATTTTCATATTTTTTTGCTAAAGGGTGCAAGTTAAAAAATTCAAAATTGACACCATTACTTCCATTAAGATTGTTTGAAAGGTCTATTGACTGATTTTATACTTTTCTTACAGTTTTACTCAATAATCGCGTCATAGATCAAACGCTGTATTTCTGTTCTGATGTTTTCCTTTAACAATAAATTATTATTGGCATCTGGATACGTCCTATTTGACAAAAATACATAAACAATTTCCTTTTCTGGGTCAGCCCATGCCATTGTTCCTGTGAAACCGGTATGTCCAAAACTTTTCATAGAGATGCCATCACTGGTAGAGCCTCCTCCACCTGATTGAGGTTTGTCAAACCCTAAACCTCTGCGATTGCCACTATAATATGAGAAGTTGAATTTATCTAACGTCTCTGGACTAAAATAACGCTTTCCGCCAAAAAATCCTTTTTGTAAATACATTTGCATGATTTTAGCAACATCATTTGAATTACTAAAAATTCCGGCATGGCCACCAACACCACCTTGCATAGCCGCACCCATATCATGCACATAGCCCTGAATTCTCTGGTAGCGATAATAATTATCTTCTTCAGAAGGAACGATATTGGCATTGGTGAATATGTTTGAAGGATTATAGGTTGTATAATTTGCTCCCAACGAGTGGTAAAAATGCTCCTGTACCAATTGATCCAACGGTTTGTCATAATGTGTCTCGATATATTCCTTTAGAATAAAATATCCCAAATCACTGTATTTATATCGTTGGGAAGGTAAAAGATCACTATCCTTGATATACTTCATAATAGTGTCTGGGTAATCTCTTTGTAAATAGACTTCTTCAGCAACTTTCACACTGTAATTTTCGCTGAATTTACGTCGGTAAAAACGAGCACTTGGCTTTTTATTGGCTGCAGAATCGAGTGTTGCGACATAAAATGGAACCCACGGTTTTAATCTCCCGTAATGTGATAATACTTCTTTTAATGTTATATTTTTCTTATTTGAATTCCGAAAACTAGGGAGCATCTGTCCTAATTTAGAATCGATGGATACAATACCTTTATCTTCAAGTTCCATAATCATGGGAAGGGTTGCTAAAATCTTTGTAAGTGACGCAACATCATAAAGGTCGTTCAATTTTACGGGATCTTTTTCGTCATAGATGTGGGTCCCAAAAGATTTATTGTAAATGACCTTTCCTTTTCGAGCCACCAATAATTGAAGTCCTGGTGTGGTTTTATGGTCTATTGCCAATAAGGCCATCGAATCAAGTTTCTTCAATTTTTCAGAACTCATCCCCACCCGTTCGGGAAGTCCATAACTCAAAGACAATATAGTGGGAAATTTAATGCCATCACCTACTTTAAAATTTTCACCCGCTGACACAGGTAATGAGCCTTTAGAAGGAATACCACCAAAAATCAATTGGGCTGATTTTCGTTGGGCGATGTTACTGTTTTGGTAACTCATCACAATACCTTCAATATTCTCAACGCTTTTTAAATCAGATAATGCGTAAGGTTTAGCGAAAACATCAAGAATAACGGTATTGGTTCTTGCAATTTCATAAAGCCAGATCAATTCTTGGTCGGAGAACTGATAGGACTTCCATGGCGTGGCATTCGATTTATGGAGTCCGATGATCACGGTGTTGTATTGTTGAAGTGACGTGATCATTTCGTCGAGTTTCGGCGCTGTAATTTCGTGAACCTTGGTATATTTTTTTAACTCGTTCAAAAACACAGAACCGTCATCATCACCGAATTTTACATAAGCAATTTTGCGTGTTTCAAGATTGCGTAAGGGCAAAATATCTTTAACGCTTCTTGTTACTGTAATGGCATGTTCCATTAATTCTTCATAAAGTAGATCATCCTTCAATCGGTTAAGATCTTCCAGGAGGTTTGTTGTTCCAACAGGCGTATAATTCTGAAGACCCACTTTATACTTCGCCATTAATATTTTTTTCACCGAATGCGCCAATCGCTCTTCATTAAATAGATTGTTCGTATAGGCTTCCGTCAATTTTGCCATGCCTTTTTCAACATTATCTGACATCAGAAGAATATCATTTCCAGCAAGGAATGCTGCCAAATCGACTTCAGAGCTTTCTTTGTAGTTAGCAACACCCTTCATAGCCAAAGCATCTGTAAATATCAACCCTTTAAATTTCAGATTCGTTTTCAAAAGATCTTGTATGATAGCAGAAGACAGGGATGATGGCACGCCATAATTCGGCTCTAAACCTGGGACATTTAAATGCGCTACCATCACACTAGAAACGCCTTCCTTTATCAATCTTCTATAAGGATATAATTCAATAGAATCGATGCGCTGTTTATTAAAATTGATGGTGGGAAGTGTTTTATGAGAATCAGAATCCGTATCGCCATGACCTGGAAAATGTTTTGCACTCGATAAGACACCTGCATCATGCATTCCCTTCATAAATGCCGACGCTTTGTTGGTTACATTCTCACGATCTTCACCGAAAGACCGACTCCCGATAATCGGATTTTTTGGATTCGTGTTGACGTCCACATCGGGAGCGAAATTAAAATGAACACCTAAACGACGACAGTGCTCACCGATCGCTTTTCCTGTTCGTTCTACTAGTTTATTATCTGTAATGGCACCCAAAGTCATATTATAAGGAAAAGCATATGTGGAATCCAAACGCATGCTCAAGCCCCATTCCGCATCCATCCCAATAAGCAATGGTATTTTAGAAGCCGCCTGTAATTCATTATTGAGCTTTGCCTGGCTTACAGGATCACCATTGGTATAAATGATGCCGCCTATTTTTTGGTTGAAGATCAGATCGACTATTTTAGCTTTATTCAAATTTTTCTTTTCAGAATAGACTTGAACCATATAGAGCTGTCCTATCTTCTCTTGAAGCGTCATGCCATCATAAATAGTATTAACCCATTTTTGCTGCTCAATAGAATCCTTGACCAATAACGGATTTGGAGTATCTTGAGCAAGAGACAATTGTATTGAGAAAATTATAACAATAAGAGAACTTATGAAACGCATAGTTATGTGGGCTTTCGGGAGATAATAAAGTAAGGCTAAAAATTATGCCAAAATAGTATATTTGACTTGAAGAGCGTACGAATTTGTGATAGTTTTATAAAGATGGTTGTCAGGTCTTATTTAACTATGATAAATCGTTTCCAAAATAAAAAAAACACTACCTAAAGTCTTTGTCTTTAGAGTCGATAAGCCGCAATTGTTTTAGGCTTCAAATAACTTGTGAAATCTTTGAATTAAAATTTACATTAATTAAACTTTTAGGATTGAAAGTCGGTATCGAATTTTATTAAATCAACTTAAAAAACGACTATGCCAGCTTTCACTTGCAGGCACTTCCCAATTTTCGTTATATTCAGCAATATTGACAACCAAGTTATTAAACACAATCGTGTTTTTTGAAACGGCTTTTTCCTTTGCCATTTTTTTGAAATCAAGTAAAGTTTTGTAGGCGATAAATTCCCCTTGTTTATAAGAAACATTCATTTTATCCATCAAATCAACATTGTAATCTTTCTCCAATTGTTGGATAAAATGAACAGATGCATCAATGGAACACCCGGTTGCTTTATTTAAATCTTGATTTAATGCAATGGTAATAAAGCGCTTATATTTTATCTCATAACCAGATTGCAAATCACTTCCGTGTGCGGTCCAATTTGCTATGAAAATGTCTAATTTCGATTGAATTTCTAAAATCTCATCATCTGTAAAAGAACGATTTGCTTGATAAATCCAAACTCTTGCTTCTTCGGGTAAAGTATTAAAGTCAACTAACATTTGATTTTTTTTATAGGGTCAAAATTACAATTTTACATCCAATTTTTCTGGCTTGAAGTGATTCTAAATATCATAAAATCCATAACTGTTTTAGCTTGATTTTCATGGATATACGGAATTTTAAATCTACTTGATGCCGTAAAAACCTTCAAGGATGCGATATTCTTTTTTTTCTGGAATATCGTTTGAGACCATTCTACTGATTGTATTTTGTGAAGTTCTAATATGTTTTTGTTTGTTTCTATAAATCCGCTTCCGAGTGTTAGGTAAGATTCGCTGATATCGTAATAAGATTTCCGAAAGGTGTTTACTACATAAAAATAGATAAAAGGAATCAGTATCACATTTATAAGAAAAATACGATTATCATCAAAAGGAATGGCAATCAGATTGATGAGTAAGGCAATCATGATTCCACGTATCGTTTGAACGCGTTTGTAATAACTTTCTGGTTTGAGTTTTTCTGTTACTCCTTCATAAGAAGGGTATATTTTTTCCGTCAAATAATGGACCTGTTGCTCACTCAAGCCAATAATAGAAAGACTTTGTTTCTGTTTTTTATCCGCCATTGCCTGGCTTACAAACAAAGTATTGAGGCCGAAATAGCGTTTTAATCTATTGTTCGTTATTTTTAAACTCTGAATTCGAATTGGAATTAAATTTAAAGATATCTTGTTTATCAATCCTTTTGAAATTTCTAACGTTTTACCAACTTCAACAACTTTCAAATCAAAATTGACTAAAACAGATTTACCCAATGAGATTATAAATGCCATCACAATAAGCACAAAAAGAATTACTCCATTAAAAATCAAAAAAGTGAGAAACGATTGTTCATCCATTTGAAACCAGTCTCCAAATAGTGTATTCAGTTCCAATTGATTGATGATATCATTGAATTGCGAATAAATACCAGCAAGAAAGAAAATGAGTAAGACGAGGCTTTTCAAGTGATTTTGGCTTACACCTTCCAAAATCAATTTTTTAATGGACACTTGGTAATAAACATTAGGCGCTGTTTCACTAGTTTCAATTGTTGCAGAACTATCAACCGATAAAATTTGATTTTTTAAAGATAAGGCAGCATTTCTGTCAAGCGCATTAATTTCAACTTCTGAAGTCTCGTCTCCAGCGGTCTCAATCGTCAATGACACCACATTGATGAGTTGTTGCAAAAGGTTCTGTTTAATGTAAACGTTTTGAATCTTTGATTTTGGAATATTTATAGTTTCCTTTTTAAGGATGCCTTTATTGAGATAAAAACCTTCGTTATCAATATGAAACAGGAAGTTGTTATACTTTAAATAAGCTATAAAAAGTAAAGCGATGATGACTCCTAAAAATATAAGTAAAATACCCCAGCTACCAAGTCCGAAGAAATTCCCATTTTGAAAGAATTTGTAAATAAAAATAAAGAGAAGTGCAAATGTTTTCTTGAAGAAATTAAATGCATCAAGCCCAAAAATGATGATAATTCCTTTTGCAGATTGTTTCGTCGGACTATTGAAATCTAGACTATCCATTCATTCGTGCTGATAAATGTGCATTAATCTTGTTGGCTTCTGCTGCGGTCAATCCTTTAATAACCAAATCACTGCCTGAATCTCCAGCGGTATAAACACTCAAGGTTGCCAAGTTTAACTTGCGCTCGATGAAACTGCTTGAAACTTCAATGTGTTGTATCCTACTATGAGTGACAGTAGTCAGCTTATTGACGAGAACACCTTGCGTATATAAGATGTCATGAGTTCTTAAAGCGTATTTCCGTTTTGAAAAACCATAGATTGAAAATGCAATTAAAAGAATAACCACTAACGTTACAACACCGAAAATGAGTCCTAAATAAGTTAATTCAATCTTAAACTTTGGTACAAAAGTGCTGGAAAACAGCAGAGCAATTATAAAAAAATAAAGGAGCAAATTATTAAATATCAGCAGCTTGAGGTAATTTTTTGAGATGGATTGAAATTCGATAGTTTCAATACTTGGTATCTCGTCTGTATTGATTTGGCTGTTGATATACATAGTTTTTCTTTTTAGAATCATTGTATTTAATAGGGATTACCGTAACGAAGCTGAAAAATTTATCCATGAATTAGAAATTTCCATGAAAAGTCCTTTGAAAATTGGAATTTTTAAGATACTGCCTCTTTTTCCATGTTAATTACAATTCCAATAAATCGATATGCTTATCGTGATATCCCAACAAATATAACACACCATCGAGGCCAATACTGGATATCGCACTTTGAGCGCTGTTTTTCACTTTCGGTTTAGCGTGATATGCAATTCCCAGACCAGCTAAATTGAGCATTGGCAAATCATTTGCACCATCACCTACGGCTATGGTTTGTAATATATCGATGCCTTCTCTTGTGGCAATTTCTTGAAGATATTCTGCTTTTTTATTGCCATCTACAATGTCTCCAAGATAATTTCCTGTGAGCTTGCCATCTATGATCTCCAATTGGTTGGCATACACATAATCGATACCCAATTCCTTTTGTAAATAATCTCCAAAATACGTGAATCCACCAGATAAAATGGCTGTTTTGTAACCATATTTTTTTAAGGCATCAATCAATCGTCTTGCACCTTTTGTAATTGGCAAATTAATAGCTACATCGTGCAGCACATCTTCCTTCAATCCTTTTAATAATTTCATCCGCTGGATAAAACTCTCATTGAAATCAAT
>JBBSOJ010000043.1:0-16801 GCA_038259855.1 Flavobacteriales bacterium | reverse complement strand
TTTAGAGGATGTTAACATTGGTTTTTTTTCTTACACTAAAGATAACTGAAATCAATTTGGAAAATAAAACTATTCATCAATTTATGATAATTCTATTTTCAAACCTTTTTAAAGCAGTGCCTAAAGTGAAATGCCTTTAAATGCCAAAGAAGGTAATAACGCTAAAAACTCGAAAAAAAAATCATTAAAAGAATCCCGCTAAAGTGGTAGAACAGATTATAAAAACAGACGTACTGATTTAATTAGTCATTTGGAGAAGCTGTTATAATAGTTATAAAGACTCATGCAACGGCTTTTTGATGAATTGTAGACTTCACGCTAATTGAAACCTATATTCAATAGATCTAAACCAATGGAGAACACATTAAAAGTTAGATTCACAAACAAGATCCTCGCTTGTTACATAATCTGTGCTTTGAATGCTGTTCAGCTTTTAGGGCAATCCCAGGTGTCTTTTAGGCAACTCTCTGTCAATGATGGCTTATCTCAAAATAGTGTGGTCTCGGTTACTCAAGATAGCATTGGCTATTTGTGGCTGGCGACTCAAGACGGTCTCAATAAATTTGATGGTAACAAATTTGAAGTGTTCAATGAGATTTTTTTGGACATCACTAAACCTAATTACAGTCATTTAGGTCAGGTATATACAGATAAGGATGGCAATATTATCAACATACCTATTTCTAAACAGCCACAAATTTATGATAGGGAGTTGAATAGTTTTATCCCTTTTTCAGATTTGGAAGATGTGAGTATCGTGTTTCATGATAGTAAAAAAAATTACTGGTTTGGCACCTATTCATCTGGCTTATTCAGAAAAGATCATAGAACCAATAAAACGGATTTAGTGCTGTCTTCAAAGGACATCAAAACTGTCTTTTCAATTACAGAAGACATCACGGGCACTATCTGGATTACGAGTGAAGGCAAGATCGTTAGTATTGACAGGGTTTCAAATAAAGTCCTGAATTATTTCCCGGATGACGATAGTAATTCAACCATTAATTATAGCAGACTTTTAATAGATGATTTTGGAACGTTATGGTTGGGAACTTACGGACATGGCCTATGGTATAAAGAAAAGAATGCCTCTAAATTTAAAATCTTCGAGTCACGTCACGAGGATTTGGGTTCATTACCAAGCAACCTTAATATTCTGTCGATGCATTTAGATCGTAAAAATAGGTTATGGATCGGCACCTTCGGTACTGGACTGTATAAAATGAACTTAAACACTTTTGATATTTTTCATTTTGAAGTAAAAAAACACAATCCAAGATCTCTTCATTATAATGACATCTTATGCATTTTTGAAGATTATACAGGCACTCTCTGGTTTGGAACCGATGGTGCAGGCGTTAGTTTTTATGACGAATTTCTCGAAAAATTCAATTTCGTCAACAATGGTCAAACTCCCGACGGTATTAATATAGATTTAGTGAGAGCTATAGAAGTTGACAAAAACAATAATGTTTGGATTGGCACAAGTGGAAAGGGACTTTCTCGTTTTGCGCCGAAAACAAATACGTGGAAAACCTATACAAAAACACAAAAAGGCTTAAGCTCTGATAGAGTTGTAAGTCTATTTCTCGATGATGATGACGATTTATGGATAGGCACACAAGACGGTGGCTTAAACATCTTGAAAGCTAATGATGAGATCAGTCGCTTCAATCAGAACACAAAAGTTGCACTGCCATCAGAA
Organism: Flavobacteriales bacterium; assembly: GCA_038259855.1. GTDB lineage: Bacteria > Bacteroidota > Bacteroidia > Flavobacteriales > Flavobacteriaceae > JBPOFM01. The sequence goes on along the minus strand of JBBSOJ010000043.1, from coordinate 15,096 downwards.
ACGATTTGGGATATTTTTAAGGATGATTCCCAGAATATGTGGCTGTCTACTAGAGATCAAGGCTTGATCATGTTTGATAAGGAGCGAGGTGTTTTAAAAAAATATGATAGATCAAAAGGTCTATCCAGCAATAATATAAGAGTGACCATTCAAGGTGAAAAAGAGATGCTTTGGATAGGAACCGATGAGGATGGTCTTTTTTTATTAAATGTTAAAACAGAAACCATTACCAATGTCTTGAAAGAGTTTCGAATAGAAGATACTAATTTATTCAAAAAAATAAAGTCATTGTATTATGATAAAAAAGGATTTTTATGGGTCGGCACTAATGGCAATGGTTTGGTTGTGTTCGATTTAAAAACCAAAAACTACTACCACTACACCATTGAAGATGGGCTTCCCAATAACGTCATTTATGCGATTCTACCGGATTCGGAAAATAATTTATGGTTAAGCTCTAATAGAGGGATTACCATGATTACGCCACCGTCAAATTTTAACGATATGCCAAAAATTGTCAATTACGATAATTATGATGGCTTGGCAACAGAATTTAATACCGGGGCGTACTTTAAAACTAAAAACAACACGCTTTATTTTGGTGGATTGGAAGGTTTTTATTGGTTTAATCCTGCAGACATCGAGAATAATAACGTGATTCCAAAAACTGTTTTGACGGATTTTGAAATCCATAACGAAAGTGCGCCTTTAATCAACCATACAGTTTTAAATTACAAACAAAACACCGTGTCATTCGCATTTTCAAGTTTGCAATTTTCACTTCCTGAAAAAAACAACTACACATATAAATTAGACAATTATGATGACTCCTGGATTGATTCCAAAAGCTCAAACAACGTGCGATACACCAATCTGCCTTCTGGAGATTATACATTTTTAGTAAAATCCAGTAATTATGACGGAATTTGGAACGAACAACCCGCAAGCTTTTCGTTTTCTATTTTGAGGCCTTGGTATTTGAGTAATTGGATGATTTTTGGATATGCGATTCTTACCATATTATTAGGTGTGTTAACGTATTATTATTTCAAATGGCGTTGGCGAATGACCTTAAATTTAAAACATGAAAAGGAAGAATCTGTAAGGTTACGACGACTCGATGAATATAAAACAAAGCTATACACCAACTTGGCACATGAATTTAGGTCGCCACTGACCCTTATTTCTGCACCGATTAAAAAGCAACTGTTGAATAGTGAGTTGAAATTGGATTCAAAAAATGATTTGCAATTGGTGGAACGCAGTACAAATCAATTATTGAGTCTCGTGGATCAGTTGTTGGAGCTATCAAAACTTGAATCAGGAAAATTGCGCGTTAAAGTCAAGCAAAATGATTTGGGTCTATTCATAAAAGTACTTTCAGAATCATTTCAATTTTTGGCGGAACACAATGGATTAAAACTTCACACGTCAATTCCTGATATTGGAAATGTGTGGTTTGACGCGGATATCATTGAAAAAATAGTGAACAATCTGTTTTCAAATGCGGTAAAGTACACGTCAAAGAGTGGCCATATTTCATTACAGGTAGAAGAATACACTTCAGGCCGATTAAGAATGACCTTTATAAATGATATTGATGGTATCGTAGAAAAGGATATATCCAAAATATTCAATCGGTTTTATCAAATTGATGGCAATTCGGAAGGCTCGGGCATCGGTCTGTCACTGGTGAAGGAATTAACGGCCTTATCTCATGGAACTATCGAGGCATCTTATTTAGAGTCGAGTAAAATGAAATTTGTGGTCAATTTGCCCATAACGAAGGATGCTTTTCTTATAGATGAAATTGATACCTCTGAACCTTTTCAAACCAACGAACTTTCAACTGAAACAGGTTCCAATACCGCGGATCATAATTTAAAACCAATTGCATTAATAGTAGATGACAATCAGGATGTCAGAAAATTCATCAAGTCTCTGTTAATTGATGATTTCAAGGTCATCGAAGCAAAAAATGGCATCGAAGGTATTGAAAAAGCGCTCAAAACTATTCCAGATATTATTATTTCAGATGTCGTAATGCCTGCGAAAAACGGTTTTGAACTTTGTGAAAATTTAAAGCATGACGATACAACCTCTCACATTCCTATAATTTTGCTCACAGGCAAAACCGATGTGAAAGATGAAATCACTGGTTTGAATATTGGCGCAGACGATTACATCACAAAACCGTTTAATCCGAGAACGCTCCAGATAAAAGTCAATAATATTATTGAAACCAGAAACAAAATTCATCGACGTTATCAGCAAGACAATATGTTTAGACCAAAAGAAATTGCGGTAACCTCTGCAGATGAAGTATTTCTGAAAAAGGTTCAGGCTATTTTGGACGACGAATTGTCCAATCCAGATTTTAACGCAGAAGCCTTCAGCAAACATGTCGGTATGAGCAGAATGCAATTGCACCGAAAAATGTTGGCCTATACAGGACTTTCCACTTCAAACTTTATACGATCGCAACGCTTAACACAAGCGATGACAGTGTTACAATCGTCTGAATATACCATTAATGAAGTTGCTTATATGGTAGGTTTCAGCACACCCTCTTATTTTATTAAATGTTTCAAGGACATGTACGGACAAACACCGTTCGAGTACATAAAAAAATAGTCCTTTATCTTCTTTTTACGGGTAATGTTACAATTCTTCCATAAGTTGTTACATATCAAGTATCTGTTTTACAGACTCATATCTAATTTTGTCCTAATTGCTTCCAATTCTTTAGATGTTATTAAGATTTAAACAAAATAGACATGAAAACAAAATTCATAATTACGGTAAGTACCATCTTCTTATTAATGTTCCAATCTGCGGAAGCCCAATTCCTCAAAAAACTAAAAAAACGCGTAGAGCAAAAAGTTGAAAACGCCGTCATTGAAAAAACGGCTAACAAAGCTTCTGAAAAAACGACGAAATCAATGGATAAAGTTTTTGACATCAATCCGTTTCCGGATGGCAAGAAAAAAGCAGATCCAGCGGTCATTGCAGATTCTTACGACTTCACATGGAAATATTCTCTTAAAATGACCACCAAACAAGGTGATATGGTGTTCGATTATTATCTAAAACCTGGCGCGTCTTATTTTGGTTTCACAACAGCGACGATGCAAGATATGTTTACGGTCATGGATAACAAAAATAAGGTCACAGTCATGTTCATGAATTCAAAAGGCAATAATATAGGAATGGCAAGCCAAATGCCCGATGATATAGATTTAGAAGAAATGGCTGACGAATCTGGGAAGTACACATTTGAAGCCTTGCCTGAAAAAACCATCAACGGTTATCATTGTAAAGGCGCAAGAGCGACGAGCGACGAGTATATCATGACCATGTATTTCACAAACGAAGCCGAAGTGAGCTTCGATGACATTTACAAAAACAAGCAGACCAAAATCCCTATCGAATTTAAAAGCTATTTCGGAGAAGATGATAAAATCCTCATGATTTCCATGGATATGAAAAGCCTCAAAAATGACAAATATAACGCTACAATGGAATGTATCGGTCTGGAAGAAGTTCAGAAAACAATCAAAAAGGCGGATTATAAAGTCATGTGAAATATCAGGATTATAGAAAGCTAACCATTTAAAATTAACACCATGAAAAAAATTATATTAGCCATTGCATTTATTGGTATTTCAGTTATTGGATTTTCACAAACCACCTATGTTGTAAACAGCACAGCCGACTTACCGGACATTAATATCAATGACAATGTTTGTATCGATGCAAATGGCAATTGTACGCTTAGGGCCGCCATACAAAATGCGAACAAAACTTCCAATAAGGACAATATTGTATTCAACATTTCGGGTAATGCGCCTTTTACCATTGTGGTTACAGATAATTTGCCACCGATTCAGCAACCTGTCAATTTAGACGGTAGAACCCAATTGAATTACGTGAGTAAGCCAATCATAGCCATTGATGGTAGTAATTTGCCTGAAGGTAAAAATGGTTTGCAACTTATTGGGAACTCCACAGGAAGTGAAATTTATGCATTGAGTATTGGAGGCTTCAAACGATTGGAAGTCTCTCCATTTGGTGCTGGTCTTGGTATTTTGGCAAACACAGGCAATCATATCATCCAAGGGAATTATATAGGATTGAGACCTGACGGTACGACCATCAACGGTAATACAGGTACAGGTTTACTTTTTAACAATACGGGTGGTAATCTTATAGGGGGCTTGTCTCAAAATCAAGGAAACGTCATTTCGGGCAATAGCTCCGGCGTAATATTTGAAGGTGCTGTGACTAATTCTTTAGCGACAAACAATACACTGCAAGGTAATTTAATAGGCACAGACTTCACAGGAACTCTGAATAAAGGCAATCGGTTTAATCTAACTTTAATCGATGCGCCAAATAATATTGTGGGAGGAAGTTCTGCCGCCGCACGTAATATAATCTCTGGAGCTAATTCTTCAACAGATACTTCCATAGGAACTGGAATTGCCATAACAGGTAGCCAATCTTTTGGCAATGCGATCATAGGCAACTACATAGGGACAGATATTACAGGAACGCAATCTATCTCCAACGTCAGAGGCGGTATTTTAATCTTGTTTGGTGCAAATAACAACAACATTGGGTCTGATACTACAGGAGAAGGAAATGTGATTTCCGGAAACGGACAATCTGGGGTGTTTTTTCAAGGGACTACTGCAAACCCTGTTGTATCCAACAGTATCAAAGGCAACTATATAGGCGTCGATCGTACGGGTACTATCGCATTACCAAATTCTTCAGGTATTGCAATGGTTTTTGGAGGTTACAGCAATAATACGATTGGAGGAACGGCCCCTAATTCAAAAAATGTGATTTCAGGAAATGCCTCGTCCGGAATAGTAATCGTAGATGGCATTGACAACCTAATCTTCGGCAATTATATTGGCACGAATGCTATGGGAACGTCTGCTGTACCCAATAATAATGTTGGTATTTCTATATCTGGCGGAAACAACACGGTTGGCGGACCGGGTGCCAGTTCAAGAAATATTATTTCAGGGAATGGATTGGGTATAAACATTCAAGGTAGTGCCGCCATTGGTACCGTGGTCAAAGGGAATTATATCGGTTTGAATGCTTTGGGAACGGTGGCAATACCTAATACGAGAGGTATTACATTGACATCAACCTCTACCAATAGCATTATTGGAGGTGCGAATGTTTTGGACAGAAATATTATTTCGGGTAACATTTCTACAGGGATCAGTGTCGGAGGCTCTTCACATAGTATCAAGAATAATTTTGTTGGATTGAATTCTGCTGGAACATCGGCTTTGCCGAATGACATTGGCATTGCATTTATAAGCTCTACAAGTAATACGACGGTCGGAGGCGCAACGGCTGCTGAAAGAAACATCATATCGGGTAACATCACGGCTGGAATCGAAATATCTGGCACCTCAAACACCATTCAAAACAATTACGTTGGGTTGAATCCCGCAGGAGCTGTGGTTATAAAAAACACGAACATAGGAATGAAATTGATTGGAACGCTTACAGATACTGAAGTGTTAGAAAATACAATTTCGGGCAATGGTACGACACCAAACTCTGCTAGAAATGTTGATTTCAGTTCGGCAAACGGTGTTCAGTTTTTTAGCAATAAGGTAGGGACTTTACCTAATGGAAATGTAGGAGTCGTTAATGTGGGATCAGGTATCATTATGGATAATTCCAGTAACAATACCATCGGAGGCCTTGCTGAAGTAGATGGCAACATCATCGGAAATCACAATCTAAATGCGGTATCTCTGATTTTTAACTGTAGTGATAATACATTTGAAAACAATAAGATAGGAACTGGTGTAAATGGAATAACAGATCTAGGAAATGGAGGTAATGGTATCGCTATCAGTGGCACAAATACAGGAAACCTTATAGCAAATAACACCATCAATAACAACCAAAAAGGGGTGGAGTTGAATACTACATTGGGCATTGCAACCAGTGTGACTATTTCAGAAAACAGTATGTACAATAATACGCTGATCGGAATTGATTTGGTGGGCGCTAATGCAAATGATACTGATGATGCTGATGCGGGTGTGAATAATCTTCAAAACACTCCAGAAATAAGTACGGTAAACAGACTGGCAGGCACTACTATAGAAATCACCTATGCGGTTCCAAGTTCCATGGCCAATTCTGCTTTTCCGCTCACCGTTGAGTTCTTCGGGGCGTTCAGTGGCCAAGGCAGAAATTTTATCGGGTCTGATACGTATACGACGGTTGGAACAAAGGCCGCCATACTGAACCTTCCGGTTGGTTTTGACCCAATAGATTTTGTCAACGTTGTGGGAACGGCAACCGATGCCAATGGAAACACGTCAGAATTTGGTAATGGTGTCAATCTGGTGTTATCGGTTTCTCAAAATGAAATTGAAAGTTTTAAAGTATATCCAAACCCAGTTTCCAATCAATTATTTATCAAATCACCTACACCTCAAAACTATACTTTGAATGTGATGAATGCTTTGGGTCAATTGGTTTTAGCAGGAAAAGGTGAATCAACTTCAGCTTCATTGGATGTTTCAAATCTATCAAAAGGACTTTATTTTCTAATTATCGATTCTGATAATGGCAATTCACAAACCATAAAATTAATTAAAAATTGAATAGACATGAAAACAGTTTATAAACTATTGGTTTTTGCTTTGCTATTGATGTCCTGTCAGTCAGATAAAAAACAAGATGTGAATTTGAGAACTCTTGCTGAAGAAGCAGTAGCAGCCAAAGCAAAAACAAATAAAACCTTAAAAGTTGAAAAATCACATGTCATCTTGACCGAAGCCCAATTCAAGGATTTTTTCCCAAAAGAAATTGGCGATTACAAACTTGAGAATGTGTCTGTGCTCATGTCAAGCGCAGTCGCCAGTGCGATGTATCTAAAAAATAAAGATTATGCCCACAGCATGACTTACAATTTAGAAGACTGTAATAGAAAAGGCGCTGCTAATGTCGAAAATTTTAAAGATGCTTACAAGCAACAAGGCCAAGGTGCGCCAGGAACAGAATATATTTATAAAGAACGAGATGGTCATAAAACAATTGCTTTTTTACAGCCGAAAATTAACCACGTGAGCATTCGATTTATTTACAATAATCGATTCAGATTATCCTTGGGAGGTTTTGAATCTGATCAAGAGTTATGGTCCTATTTCCAAAAAGAAGATTTACAAAAATTAGATAACCTTTAAAACAACAACCTATGGAATCTATTGAAAACAATACAGCAATGACAAGTGAAGGCAAAAATATAGCCATCATAGCCTACATCACCATCATCGGACTTATCATCGCTTTCGTAATGAATAGCGATAAGAAAAATGAGTTCGCAAAATATCATATTCGACAATCTCTCGGATTGGCACTAACAGGCTTGGCATTGGGACTTATAGGAATGATACCAGTATTGGGATGGATAATTAATGTCATCGGTATTTTCGTGTTGCTCTATATGTGGATTATGGGTTTAGTGAATGCTGTGAATGGGCAGGAAAAACCTGTGCCGATTTTGGGAGAGAAGTATATGCAATGGTTTGAGAATGTATAGTTATAAACTAAACAAAAAAACAAAAAAAATGAAAACACTATTAAAACTCGCAATTCTTTTACTACTCATCAGTTTCACTTTATCATGTAATAAGAATGATGATAATGACAAACCAGAACCGGCAACGGTAACCGATGTATACGTTGCAGGCTACGCCAACAATGGATCTAATACTGTAGCAAAATTATGGAAAAATGGACTCTTCACAGATTTAACTAATGGTACGAAAGATGCCTATGCCTTTTCGGTTTTTGTCGCTAATAATGATGTGTATGTAGGTGGCCGGGAGTTTAATGGCTCCACTTCTGTAGCGAAAATTTGGAAAAATGGAGTTCCCATTATCCTAACTGATGGGGCACATAACGCAGGCGTTCAATCCGTCTTTGTAACAGGCAATGATGTATATGCTGCAGGTTACGAAGCCAATGCAAATAACAATGCGGTAGCAAAAGTTTGGAAAAACGGGGTGGCCACAAGTCTGTCTAACATCATAAACGATGCCGGGGCATTCTCAGTGTATGTTTATAACAATGATGTCTATGTGGCAGGTATAGAATCAAATGGGTCAGAATATGTAGCAAAGATTTGGAAAAATGGGGTGGAAACACCCTTGTCAGATGGAACGACTAATGCAAGTGCCAATTCAGTATGTATCTCTGAAGGTGATGTATATGTGGCTGGATTTATTAAAGAAGGCTTAAAGAGCAAGGCTACAGTTTGGAAAAACGGCATTCCAACATCTTTGTATAATGGTCAGGATAACTCTATTGCTAACTCCATACAGGTGTTAGGTAATGACGTTTATGTTGCAGGGACTGAACATAGCGCTGAAGATGTGGCTGTTATTTGGAAAAATGGCACAATTATAAATTTAACGGACGGCGTAATAAACGCAGGCGCGCAATCCGTTTTTGTTTTGGAAGATACTATTTATGGTGCTGGTTTTCAATTTAACGCCAATGAAGATAAAGCGATTGCCAAAATTTGGGAAAATGGTAACGAAACTCGTTTAACCGATGGGTCATCAGGCGCATTTGCGATAAGCATTTTTGTAACTAAAAATTAAATCACTTAAAAAAAATCATGAAACACTCAATTAGAATATTGACCATAGTAAGCATTATTTTCTTGGTATCATTTTCCACATATGCGCAAGCAGATAATTGGTCTGGAGCTTGGAACACCAAGTATGGTAAAGTAACCATATCAAAAAACGCAAATGGATATACGGGTACTTTTCGCTATGGAAAACTAACAGAAGGAAGGGAGCAAAATGGTATGTTATTAGGTAGGTATACCCGCAATTCTAGAACACCCTTAAATAGTAGCTTGGGAAATAAAGGGGAGTTCAAATTTATCCTCTCTGCCGATAAAACGAAGTTTGATGGTTACCATAAATCGGAAACCGATTCGAAATGGCGTTCAGATAACTGGAACGGTGTAAAAATTTGGGGAACAGTACTACCTGTTATTGTAACATCCAATTTGCCATCAATTGCTACGCCAACTTGGACTGGTACTTGGGAGTCTCCTACAGGGGATGTTTTTAAAATATTGGATAACACTAATAAAATTGATAATATAAGTAAGGTATTTGCAAAAATTTCTGTAAAAGTAGACGGCATTACCAAAAGTTATAATGTAAAAGGATACTTCTTAAAAGATAACCCTGAGAAGTTTGAAGGTACTATGTATCTCGATAATGGTTGGGATGTGGGTTTTTTAAAAATTGAATATGGACTGACATACTTCAATGATTTTAAAGGGTATATGTGGTTTGCAAAGGATGATTCTAAACACAACATTTCCGCACACAGAACTTCTACAGCAAAACCAACCGTAAAAATCTTCTAAATAAATTTCCAATGCGTTATATATTCATAATAGTAGATTCTTTGTTTGTGGTGTCGAGCAGCGATAAGAAAAACGAATTTGCAAAATATCATATCATGCTGATGCTCGGATTGGCACTAACAGGCTTGGCATTGGGACTTATAGGAATGATACCAGTATTGGGATGGATAATTAACATCATAGGTATTTTCGTGTTGCTCTATATGTGGATTATGGGTTTAGTGAATGCTGTGAATGGGCAGGAAAAACCTGTGCCGATTTTAGGCGAAAAGTATTTAGAGTGGCTTAAGAATTTATAAAGAGATCAATTGAGATAATAATTTAAAAATATGTTATTATGAAAAAAATAAGTCAAAATATATCGTGGTTAATAATCTGTCTGATAGCATTAAATACAACTGCCCAAGTACAGACACCAAGAACAATCAATACCAATAGAAATTTGAATACTGATGCATCTAAAATTAATACCAAACCAATTCCACAATTAGATGTAGCGAAGACCAAAGAGTTCTTCAAGTCTTTGAAATCGGGTGAGCCGAAGGCAAAGGAAGGTGCGTTTGAATTATCTCTGGTAAATGATGATTTTCCTGTATTAAACCAAACGATCACAACCAAAGGAAGTACTACCAATAACTCCAACGAAATTTGTACTAACGAGACTGTAAAAATACATGTCAAAGCGAGAGATTTTGGCGTTTTTGGAAAACAGGCGAATTCCTCTTGGATTAGGCCGGGCATACTAATGGACGCCAGAAATTTCGGAAATGGTTCCTACTCTTATGAGCAGATAAAAAAACGATATCCAATAAAATTAAGTACGGACCTACAAGGTATTAATCCGGTGTTTGAAGTGCAAAATCCGCAAGATAATTCGAATATGAATGCTGGTGTGGGTTATTTTTTTAATTCAAAAGCAAAACCCGTTACATCTGATATGACTTTATATTTCGATGAAGTACATTCCTTGGACGAATTGGGTTTTAAGCTTACCGGGAAATTCAGTGCCGGCTTTGGAGCGATATCAGGATCGACAGATTTGAGTTATGGCACTAAAAAGGAAGCTCATTATTATTATGTCATGTTTACCCAGAATATGTTTTTCATAGAAACGGATGGTTTTGACCCTGCCAAAATCTTTCTTGACGCTTCCATTCCTGTTGATAATTATATATACCTATCAAAAGTAAATTATGGTCGCAAAGCACTTATAATCGTAAAATCCCAAAGTTCAATTGAAGAACTTAATTTGAACTTGGAAGCAAAAATCAGATTGGGCATGGTCAATGCTGATGCACAATCTGCATATAATAGTTTAGTTAAAAGTTCAGGGGTTGAGATTAAAGCATTTTTTTATGGCGGCGACGGTATTTCTACTGCAGAGTCCATTGAAAACACGTTGGAAACCGGTGTCCCAAACATAAAAACTTTCATCTTGGGCAAAGTAGATGATCACACAAAGGCACTTCCAATAAGCTACGAATTAAAAAATCTTAACAATGAAACAGTAGGGTTGGAATCTCATTTTGAACAAAATATTAAAACATGCTTTCCGAAACGAAGTTACAAACTGAAAGTTACACTTACCGATATTCAAAACATTAACGGCCGAGATGGCTCGGATAATCCTGATGATTATAGCATACAACAATCCATTGTTTATACTTCAAAAGGACGGGACATGGTGACCACCAAGGCAAATACAGATTATAACAAATTTCCCAATACAATCCAGAAATGTACGCTCGTTCCCAATAATGCAAATACGTTGATTTGTGGCGATGGCAATAATCAAATTCATGTAAGGGAAAATACCAATGTCAGTGAACGAAATAGATCACAAATTGCAAATTCCATGATATTCAGTCTGCCGTATGATTACTATGCCGACGAAAAGGCATCCTTTAAGATTCATACCTGGGTCAAGGAATATACGAGCGGTAAAGACAAAGTTTTAACTGGGACTACAAAGATCAGTACCGTTAATATCAAATATGTCATGGATGTACTATCAGGAGCTAATGCTTTAAATGCCACAGCAGATTTAGCTGATAAATCTATCGATGTTACCGAAAAAACAGTCATTCAATTTCATGATTTCGGTAACAATGTTCTTATGGCCAATATAAAACCAGTCAAAAATAAAATGATATTAGAATACCCCATCATTGTAGGCGAAATAGGTGCTAAAGCAGTTGTTTGGGTAAGTTTTGAGCTCGTTAATTAAGCAAATCATATCATTCGCAATTAAACCTTTAAAAAATAGAAATCATGAAAACAATACATTCAAAAATAGTATCAGTAGTCTTTATGCTGATCACAATATACTCGTATTCTCAATCAAAATCAATTTCTGCAGGGAGTCAATATCCGCCACAAATTCCAATTACAACCTTCGAAGGAAAACTGACCATAAAAGGATTGATGAGAGGGAAAAATATCAAAGAAAAAACACCAGTAGACTTATTCAAGGCTTTCAAAGAGGGTACGTACAGTATTAACTTCAATTTTAAAACCGATGGTGCCAAAGCAGATCAGATCATACTCTTTGATATGAAAACGACGGTAAAACACAATGGCAAAACCATCTCCGAAACCTCTCGTGGCGGTTGGCCCTGGATACCCGGCGATATGTTTGTGCCCATAGAAGCTTTTGATGCCATACCTGCCTGGCAAAAATTTGCAGAAAGAGGGATGCCGGTAATTACACCTGGAAATTATGAATTAAGTTTTCAATTTGTACCCTCCGAAGGTCAAAAGGTTAAGGGGAGTATTGCCCCGGCAAGCATGCAATTCACTATAAAATAATCGGTATGAACACTAAAATTACAGGATTTATTTTATTGCTAACGGTATTGCATTTAGTGAGCTGCAAAAGTGATACTAAAACAGATGCTGAACCAACTATAGTCACCAATGCTATGGAGAGCCCAAAAAAGAAAACCAAGGAGTCCAAACGAAAAACTGCCGATGTGAAAGTGGAAGCCGTCGTCAACGGAGAAAATTTCAGTCTGATAACCTATAATACAGAAAAGAGCACCGATGTTGTTTTCATGGAACACGTCGTGACCTTTAGAATAACCGATTTTGACGGTCAGTCTGTGATGGTCAACTTACGATCTCCGAATATGTTCGGCCAAAAACCTCTGACCATTAAGCAGCAAACCTCGGCGCTGGATATAAAAGAAGTTCATGGCACCAAAGAGCAGAGCAAACTTTCCTTTGATTTTAAAAGCGATGACCCAAGCATAGCAAAAACCTATGAGATGTATGATGGCGAAATGGTAGTAGAAGAATTTTCTGATACTAAAATAGTCATAAGCTTTAACGGGCGAGGGTTTCCCTTTGGAACGAACAATAAAGAAGGAAAACTATTCCCAATGCAAGGAAAAATTGTTACAGAAAATTTTAGTATCAATGATTTTAGAATGGAAGTCGAATAACTAAATAATACTCAAAAAAATGAAAAATTTACTATACTCTTTTTTGGTCCTTTCGCTTTGTCTCTCGTGTAATTCAGAAGCAAAAAAAGTAAGCAATGCATTACTGCAAGAAGTCGACCGCATTGAAAATGAAGGAATATCAACAAATACCGAATTAGAAAAATTAGAAAAGGAGCTGTTGCAAAAAACATCATTAACGGATGCCGAATTGTTACGAGCGTTTCCAAAAAATTTAAGAGAACTTTCTTTATACGAAGAGGCAAGTACCGCTCCAGGAATGCCGCAAGCTTTCGGGCAATTTGGTAAGCGAAAAATATCACTTTCCATTGCTGATGCCGCAGGGGATTTCAATTCTTTGGCCACCACGTTTATTGGTAATTACGGCTTGGTAAATCCTTCTACCGAGAATCGAAAATTCAACCACATCGAACGTGATGGAATTAAAACTATGAGTGATTATAATGCTTATGATAATGAAACAGAGATGTGGCTACTTTATGACAACCGTTTTTTTATATCATTAAGAGGTGATGATATGAATCCTGAAGGCCTTTGGGAGGCCTTTGATATCAATGCTTTGACCGGCTATAAAGAAATGAATAAGTAATAGTCATCATGAAGGACTCAAAACCAAATAGCGGTACCAACCGGCGAGAATTTATTCAGCAATTGGCGGTATGCTATCTCGCGGCGCAACTACCATTGACCTTTTTGGGCTGTAAGTCGGATGAGGACGATGAGGGTTTTGTGGGTTCTGGTAAACCACCTTATAAAATTTGGGAAGAAATGCTCATGGCCCTGCAAACGAGTCCTGACCATTTGGAAGGACGTATGAAGATGTTGGTAGACTCCAAGGATGCGGAGGCGATGTTCAATTTTGTGCGTGACGACATTTACCTCATGCCCACATCAGAGAATTCGGTTGGCAAGATAGGTACCCAAATGAAATGGGGATTGAAAGGCGTATTGAGGTACGGTTTAGCAACGCCGAGGGAAAAGGCAGAATTGCTAAATAAAATGTACCAACATGCAGGGATCACATCAAAAGTCGTCTATGAACGTACAAATATCCAGACCGAAGAAGTTCCTGCCTTTTTTTTAAGACCAATAGACCGCCGTTTTGATTTGAATCTTTCGAAAAAACAATGGAAACACTGGCAGAAAGAACTTCAAATTGAAAATGTTGATGATTATAAAATACCTGTCTATGATGCCAATTTTGAAGAATCAAATGCCTTGGCAGACCAATTATGGCAGCACATTCCCAATAAAGAAAAACTGGACACCTCAACTTTTAATTTTAGCTGGGACAATTACAGAACTCCAACCGTTGAATTTGAAAGCAATGGAGATAAAAAATATGCCCATTTATTTGATCCAAAAGTCCCGTTTGGGTCGCTAAAAAATGACAATGGAGGGACGGTTTCTAAAGCTGATCCTGTAAAAAACAATGAAGAAAATATAAGTATTTCTATAAGTTATAGAGATGCGATTGATACGAGTACAGAAAAAGAATTGGTGTCTGGAGAATGGCTGGCTACACAATTAGTTGGCAATCAAATCAACATGGCGTTTATGCATGGCCTATCGTTAGAACAACAGGTAGTCACGCAAATCGGGAGTTTAAGGACTTTTACACCAGCTTTGGCATTTCAAAGTTTTGACGAGGAGCTTGAGGTAATGGAAGCTAATTCCTTTGTCGGCGACCCTTTCACTTTAGATGGAAAAAGGATAGATGTTAGTGGAGAGGAAGCAAAAATCAATGGTGTGCCGATTGGCAAAAAACCTGATGGAGAATTACAAAAACAAGTTCAAAAACTTCAAGTTAATGCGATTCCTGCAAATTATCCTTTGGTAAAACTCAACGTGATACCAACAGATTCAAGCGGAAATTTTGTGGAAAATCTAGCTGCTTCCGATTTCTTTATTACTGACAACGATAATCAGGTTCAGGCTTTGATGGAAAGTAACCGCCCAACACCTCGCATTCTTTTGCTTTATGATGGTTCTGGGAGTATGCCAAATGAATACGCCAAAGAAAAGATGGATGCTTTTATAGCATCGCTTCACCAAAGGATTGTTGCAATATATCCCGCTGCCATCATATCAAAATGGAAAACACCATCCGCACTGTTCACTTGGTTACTAAAAGCTTCACAGACCGATTACGATCTTATCATTTACGCAACCGATGGCGATAATGATGAT
>JBBSOJ010000042.1:0-17114 GCA_038259855.1 Flavobacteriales bacterium | reverse complement strand
TCTGTCTAAGCGTCTCAACAATGGGGCTATTTTCGTTTAGCTCCTCAACACTTTTCCAGTATTTCTTGTTTGATGACATAAGTTATATTTACGATTTTTGACTTTTAATTTACGATTTCGGTTAATGGATATTCAAATTTTCATGAATCACCTTTCGTATATCGTACATCTAAAATATTATAATTCTTTATTTCAAAACAACCTTTAAAAATTGATTTGAGTTTTTTTTTAGTAATGGCACTTACCACATTCTAAACCTCCCATTTGCGCAACGGTCAGTTCTTCTACACCGTACTTTTTGGATAATTGCTCATGAATCTTGGTGTAATATTCATTGTCCTCAACTTTGACATTCGTTTCTCTGTGACAGTTGATACACCATCCCATTGTCAATGGAGAATATTGGTACATGATTTCCATTTCCTGAACCGGTCCATGACATTCTTGGCACTCAATACCTCCAACAACAACGTGTTGTGAGTGATTGAAATATGCGAAATCTGGAAGATTGTGAATTCGAATCCATTTTACAGGCTGGGTATTTCCTGTGTATTTTTGTTCTGCCTGATCCCATCCGACAGCTTCATATAGCTTTTGGATCTCGCCGTTATAATCGACACCGTACTCATCGCCTTCCGCCTGTGTCTCTGGAGCCACTTCCGCAATCGCTTTGTGACAGTTCATACAAACATTTAATGAAGGAATTCCTGAATGCTTACTTACTCTTGCTGAAGAGTGGCAATACTTACAGTCGATACCATTACTACCTGCGTGGATTCTATGTGAATAGTGAATTGGCTGTACTGGTTCGTACCCTTGATCAATACCAACCTGCATAAAGTATCCGTATACGAAATAAGCACTTGCCAACAATAAGAAAATTACACTGACCAATACCAAAAATTGATTTTGAACGAATGCCTTCCAAAGTGGCGTTCTCTTATCTTTAATTTCAACTGGAACTCCCTTTGCTTCAGAAAATTTAGAAAGCGTGCGTCTTACTAAAATCAATGCTACCGCTAAAAGTCCGAACAATAGAGCAAGCGCTCCTAAAATTAATTTACTTGACGCTCCACCTTCTTGAGCTCCGGCAGCAGGCGCTGCTTCTGTAGTCGCAACTGGCGCCGGTGGATCAGCAGCAGTATAAGCTAAAATATCACTTAAATCCTGATCGGACAACGTAGGGAACGCTGTCATAGCCGTTCCGTTGTATTCTTTGTAGATTTTATTGGCGTAAGCATCGCCTGACTTAATTAAGCCGGCACTGTTACGAATCCACTTATATAGCCATTCTCTATCTAAACCTTCTTCTTCAGCCAATCGTGTCTCAACGTTACGCAAGGCAGGCCCCGTCATCTTGGCATCCAACTTATGACAAGCTGCACAGTTGGCATTATATAAAGTCTTACCCTTACCGGCATCGCCTTCTTGAGCAAATAAAGTAGTTGAAAACGTGAGTAAAATTATAAACCCGAATCGAAGTACCGTCGAGCTTAATTTACGGAGTATCACCTGTTGCATATTGTTAGTTGAATTATCTTCCAATCTTTGGTACGATTTTTTCATTAAAGTGTAATGAATACAGTTACAAAATCTCTCGCAAAAGTAATACTAAATGTCGATTTTCGGAATGTTAGCGAACCGTTAATTGACAATTTATAAAGATTCTAAATAATAATATTTAGCGATTTTATGTTTATTAAATATACTTTTGCCTCAAAACAATTTCATCATGAAAAAAAGCATTTTAAAGCTCACATTTATCTTATTGATTTTCAATATATTCTCATTTAATGGCTTCGGACAGACCGGACAAGTGACTATAGATGCCGATAAAAATATCGATAGACTTTTAGAATATAAAAAAGATATTCGAACCAACGATCTTTATAAAATTAGGATTTATTCTGGTGATAGAACAGGTGCTGAAGGTATAAAAAGTCAAGCTAGCGGACTTTACAGTGAATGGCCAGCGGTAATGGATTTTGAAACTCCAAACTATAAAATCTACGTTGGTAATTTTTTAAGTCGTTTAGAGGCAGATCGTGCACTTTTGACCGTTAAGAAAAACTATCCTAGCGCACTCATCTTATACTTTAAAAAAGATAAGAAAAGATAGATTTATTGCGATAACATCAAATTAAAAAAGCGGCGATCAAAAATTTGATCGCCGCTTTTTTTTTCAATACATAGCTTGAAAATTATTTCAGCTTCTTCTTCACTTCAACTTCATGGAATGCTTCAATAACATCGCTCTCTTGAATGTCATTATAGTTTTTGATTTGCATACCACAATCGAATCCTTTTGAAACTTCTTTAACATCGTCTTTGAAGCGTTTTAAAGAGGCCAATTCACCTGTATAAATAACTACACCATCGCGTATCAAACGTATTTGTGAGTTCCTGAAGATTTTACCGCTAATAACCATACAACCAGCAATACTTCCGATTTTTGTTACCTTGAAAATCTCACGAATTTCAGCAGTACCAGTGATCTCTTCTTTCAATTCTGGAGATAACATACCTTCCATAGCGTCTTTCAGATCATTGATGGCATCATAGATAATCGAGTACATTCGGATATCGATTTCTTCCTTATCAGCGATTTGTCTTGCGTTACCCATTGGTCGTACATTAAATCCGATAATAATCGCATCTGAAGCTGTCGCCAATAAGACATCACTTTCTGTAATCGCACCAACACCTTTATGAATGATGTTAACTTGAATTTCTTCAGTAGATAGTTTCTGGAACGAATCGGTCAATGCTTCTACAGAACCGTCGACATCACCTTTAAGAATGATATTTAATTCCTGGAAATCACCAAGAGCGATACGTCTTCCAATCTCATCAAGCGTAATGTGACGTTGCGTTCTAACCGATTGCTCACGCTGTAATTGTGTACGTTTGGCGGCAATCTGCTTCGCTTCACGTTCGTCATCAAATACGGTGAACTTATCACCCGCTTGAGGTGCGCCATCCAAACCTAATATAGATACTGGAGTTGATGGACCCGCTACTTTTACACTATTACCACGTTCGTCCTGCATCGCACGAACTTTACCACTGTTTTTCCCCGCTAGAACGTAATCTCCTACTTTCAGCGTCCCAGCTTGTACTAAAATTGTGGATACATACCCACGACCTTTATCAAGGAATGCTTCTACCACAGTTCCATTTGCTGCTTTGTTAGGATTTGCTTGTAATTCTAAAATTTCAGCCTCCAACAACACTTTTTCCAATA
Source organism: Flavobacteriales bacterium (assembly GCA_038259855.1). GTDB lineage: Bacteria > Bacteroidota > Bacteroidia > Flavobacteriales > Flavobacteriaceae > JBPOFM01. The sequence goes on along the minus strand of JBBSOJ010000042.1, from coordinate 13,870 downwards.
ATTCCTTGACACCTTCACCTGTTTTAGCAGAAATATCATGGGATTGAATTTTTCCACCCCAATCTTCTACCAATAAGTTCATCTGCGCCAAGCCTTCTTTTACTTTTTCAGGATTTGCTCCAGGCTTATCAATTTTGTTGATAGCGAATACGATTGGCACGTTCGCCGCTTGCGCATGTGCAATGGCCTCTTTTGTTTGAGGCATGATCGCATCATCCGCTGCAATAACGATGATCGCCAAATCCGTGACTTGAGCACCACGTGCACGCATGGCCGTAAACGCCTCGTGACCTGGTGTATCTAAGAAAGCGATTTTCTGACCACCTTCCAATTCAACTCCGTAAGCTCCAATATGCTGTGTAATACCACCAGATTCTCCGGCGATTACGTTTTCTTGTCTAATATAATCAAGAAGCGATGTCTTACCGTGATCGACGTGTCCCATGACAGTAACAATCGGTGCACGGGCAATTAGATCTTCCGGTTTATCTTTAACGATCTCGATATTATCTTCAAGATCAGAGGTAACGAATTCTACCTCGTAGCCAAATTCATCTGCCACTACTGATAAAGTTTCGGCATCTAAACGTTGGTTCATGGTGACCATCATACCAAGTGACATACACGCTGAAATAATCTGCGTTACAGGAACATCCATCATGGTGGCTACTTCACTCGCCGTAACGAATTCAGTTACTTTCAAGATTTTACCATCAGCTTCTTGCTGCTCAATATCCTTTTCTGATTGTTGACGGTGCTGATCTCTTTTATCTCTTCTATATTTCGCTCCTTTACCTTTGGAAGATTTTCCTTGAAGTTTCTCCAAAGTCTCTCTAACTTGTTTTTGAACGTCTGCTTCGCTAGGCTCTTCTTTAACAGTAGAGGGGCGAGCACCAGGCTTTCCTCTAAAGTTTGGCTTCCCTGGAGTACGGCTACCAAATGGTGGTTTTGCATCTCCTCCACTAGGTCCTTTACTTATACGACGGCGTTTTTTCTTATTCGCGTCTGCGCTAGTCGTTGGTTTCTTATCGTCTTTTTTCTTTTTAGTTCTATCGAATTTAGATAAATCGATTTTTTCACCTGCAATGGTGGGGCCAGAAAGCTTTTGATACTTCGTTTTTAAAGTTTCTTCCTCATCATTGCCAGAAACCGGTTTTTCTTCCTCTTTCTTGACTTCCTTAACTTCTTTAGGGGCTTCTACTTTCACTTCAGGTGTTGACTCCGCCTTAATCTCTTTTGGAGCTTCAACTTGAGGTTCTGCCTTTACTTCAGGTGCCTTTTCAGCAACAACCTCCTTCGGGGCTTCCACTTTAGGTTCTTCTTTTTTAGGCTCCTCTTTTTTGACTTCGGTCTTTTTAGGATTCAAATCGATTTTACCGACCTGTTTAGGACCGCTCAATTCTGCTTTGGCTTTTATGACCTTACGACTCGCTTCCTCTTTACGCAGTTTCTCCTCAATCTCCCGCTCACGCTGCTCACGCAATTCTTCCTTTTCCTTATTTTTAGCTTCACTTACTTCTTGGGATTCCGCTTTCTTGTTGGCATCCGTTTGAAACTCGCTAGAAAGGATTTTGCGAACGTCTTCTGATATTTTTGTATTCGGACTCTTTTCCACGCTCACGCCCTTTGATTCTAAAAAATCAACAGCACGGTCAATGGAAATATTAAGCTCCCGTAATACTTTATTTAATCTAATTGTATCAGCCATAAATTGCTTGTAATATACTTTAATATGTGTTACTCCTCGAATTCTTCCTTAAGAATTCGGAGTACGTCAATGATTGTTTCTTCTTCGAGATCCGTTCTTTTTACTAAATCGGCAACCTCTTGTTCTAATATACTTTTTGCAGTGTCCAATCCAGCTTTGCTGAATTCTGCAATCACCCATGCTTCAATTTCATCAGAGAATTCAGATAGTTCAACATCTTCTTCTGCTCCTTCTCTAAACACATCAATTTCATAACCTGTCAATTGGCCGGCCAAACGGATGTTGTGACCTCCTCTACCGATGGCTTTTGAGACTTCTTCTGGTTTCAACAAGACTTCAGCACGTTTTGTTTCTTCGTTCAATTTTACCGAAGTCACTCTAGCAGGGCTTAAGGCTCTTGTGATAAACAAATTGATGTTGCTCGTGTAGTTGATCACATCAATATTTTCATTACCAAGTTCACGAACTATGCCATGGATTCTTGATCCCTTCATACCTACACAGGCACCTACTGGGTCAATTCTATCATCATAGGAATCTACCGCTACTTTTGCTTTTTCGCCAGGAATTCTCACAACTTTTTTGACCGTAATCAAACCATCAAAAACCTCTGGGATTTCCTGTTCAAATAATTTTTCTAAAAATACAGGCGCCGTACGAGACATGATGATCGTCGGTTTATTTCCTTTGAGCTCTACACTCTCGATAATCCCACGGACATTTTCTCCTTTTCTAAAGAAATCAGAAGGAATCTGTTTTTCTTTAGGCATGATTAATTCATTTCCTTCATCATCTAATAAAATGATAGCTCTGTGACGGATGTGATGTACTTCTGCCGTATAGATTTCGCCTTCTAAATCTTTGAAATGCTTGTATATGTTGGTATTATCGTGTTCATGAATTTTGGAAATCAAATTTTGACGCAGTGCTAAAATAGAGCGTCTCCCTAGATTGATCAGTTTTACCGCTTCAGCAACATCTTCTCCAACTTCAAAATCAGGTTCAATTTTTTGCGCTTCAGACAATTCAATCTCTTGATTCGGTTCTTCAACCTCACCATCAGCCACCACTATTCTATTTCTCCAAATTTCTAAATCGCCTTTATCAGGATTGATAATGATGTCAAAGTTATCATCATCACCATATTTCTTTTTAAGAGCATTTCTCAACACATCCTCTAAAATCGCCATTAACGTTACACGGTCGATTAATTTATCATCCTTAAATTCTGAAAAAGAATCAATTAACGCAATATTTTCCATACGTACTTTGAATTAAAATTTTATAATCACTTTGGCTTCTAAAATGTCGTCGTACAAAATTTTAGCCTGCTTATCTATTGTTATTTTGCCTTTGCCAACCGGCTTCGGCTCTCTTGATTTCCAATTCAACGTGATGCCCTCGTCATCAGCCTCTGTCAAATCTGCCTCTATCTTTCCGTGTTCCTTGGAATTTACCAAAAGTACTCTACCAATATTTTTCTTGAATTGGCGCATTTCGATCAGTGGAGAGGTTGCTCCAGCAGAAGTGACTTCGAGTGAGAAATCATCTTCCTCACGATCAAGATTGTGCTCAATGGCCCTGCTTATAAAAATACAGTCCTCTACGGTTACTCCTTTATCACCATCAATAATGACGCTTATTTTGCTATCAGAGGATAACTTCATGTCGATTAGAAAAAGATCATTTCTTTCTTCTAGTCCGGCGTTTATTAAGGCTTTTATTGTTGACTCTTTCAGCATTTTATTTTTATAAAAAGAGGGGACTTACCGTCCCCTCAAATTTGTCTTTTGCCATACTGCGGTGCAAATATACAACATTTATATTGATTTACACAAGTGCATACAATTCGATTTTTATTATTAAATTTAGAGATATAATCAATCGTTACACCACATTATGAAAAAAATCCTTGTTCCGACAGACTTCTCAAAAGAGGCAGAAAACGCACTGAAAGTTGCCGCTCAACTGGCCAGACGACACAACTGTGAAATCTATCTCTTACACATGCTAGAAATTCCGTTTCAAGAGGTTGATCAGCTAAATTCTTACAGCCCGTTACCAGAAGCTATGTTTTTTATGAAAATGGCCCATAAGAGGTTCAAGGACATCATGTCTAGTGAGTATCTTAAAGGCATTACTGTGCATGAGACGGTCAAGGCAGACAGCAATTTCAATAATGTTGTCAAAACGTGTCATGAGCATGGTGTAGACATCATTGTTATGGGATCTCATGGCGCTAGTGGATTTAAAGAAATGTTCATAGGGTCAAACGCCGAAAAGGTAGTACGAACATCAGACATCCCGGTGTTGGTAATCAAAAATGAGAATGCCAATTTTATGGTAGATAATTTTGTATTCGCATCTGATTTTAAGAATGACAATAAAGAAACGTATAAGCAGGCTGTTGATTTTGCAAAGATCTTTGATGCAAAAATCCATTTATTGATGGTTAATACGCCAAATACATTTAGCAGCACAGCCGATGCAAAAAAGCGCATCCACGATTTTATAAAAGATGAAACATTTGAGAATTATACTATAAACATTTACAACGACGAAAGTGTTGAAAAAGGCATCCTTAACTTTTCAAGAGAAACGGATGCAGATCTTATCGGCATTAGCACTCATGGAAGGCAAGGTATTTCTCATTTCTTTAATGGTAGCATAAGTGAAGATTTGGTCAACCATGCCAAACGACCAGTCATCACTTTTAAAATTTAATCTCTTCAAATTCGACTCGAAATCATTTGATCACACAATTCACTTAAAAAGATAAACAGCATTGCAACTCGTGATTTCTAACAAAGTCCTAAAAGCAGATCCATTAATACTAAAAACAAAAAATCCCGATTTATTTCTAAATCGGGATTTCAATTTTAAGTTGGCCCACTAGGTTTCGAACCTAGACTCTTCTGCACCAAAAACAGACGTGTTACCAGTTACACCATAGGCCAGAATCTCAAAAGAGAGTGCAAATTTAAAATAAATTTTTATTTGCACAAGAATTTTTTCAATAAAATATTTTCTAAACCATAACGTTTGCATAAAAAGGGAATGAGCTTATATTTTATTCTTAAATTCGCCACAATTTACTAACCTAATTTTTTTTATGACCGTTTTCAACTTTAAAAAGTGGAACACCATCAGTGGATGGATTGTTTTTTTAATCGCTCTCATTGTCTACAGTTTAACGATTGAACCAACGGTCAGTTTTTGGGATGCAGGTGAATATATTCTGACCTCCTCTAAATTACAAGTGGGCCATCCTCCAGGAGCACCATTGTTTCAAATGCTGGGAGCTTTCTTTTCTATGTTTGCTTTTGAGCCATCACAAATAGGAATGATGCTTAACATGATGAGCGCGGTAGCCAGTGCCTTTACCATTCTATTTATGTTTTGGACCATCACCATCTTATTGACAAAATTAGCGGTGATTACAACTACTATAGAGAGTGACTCCTTTGAGGAAACCAATAACACTTTAACAACCAATCAATATATCGCTATAATAGGAAGTGGTATCGTAGGCAGCCTTGCTTTTACTTTTACAGATTCATTTTGGTTCAATGCCGTAGAGACCGAGGTGTACGCTATGGCGACCTTGATTATGGCCGTTCTTTTCTATTTATCTCTTCGTTGGGAGCAAGACATGGACGATCCGAGAGCCAACCGTTGGTTAGTGCTGATTGCTTTTGTGATAGGACTTTCCTTTGGCGTCCATTTTATGGGTTTACTGACAATCCCGGCTATTGGACTTATTTATTTCTTCAAAAATTACAAAACAGTTACCGTTAAAAATTTCATTCTTGCCAATGTTATTTCAGCTGCCATCTTGTTATTTATTTTCAAGTTATTGCTTCCGAATGCGTTGAAGATTTTTAGTATTTCAGAAATATTCTTTGTGAACACCTTTGGTTTACCCTTCAATTCAGGGACCATCATCGCTGGTATAATAGTAGTCGGACTTTTTTATTATGGACTGACACTGACACGTAAAAAGGGGTATGTGAATGCCAATACCTTGATTTTATGTTTCATATTTATTTTTGTTGGGTTTTCCTCATGGGTCATGTTGCCAATCAGAGCCAACGCCAATGTGGTGATCAACGAAAATAATCCATCGAGTGCGAGAGAACTTCTGGCTTATTATAATTTGGAACAATATCCTGAAACTCATTTGTTCTATGGCCCATTATTTACAGAAATATATACAGGTTTGGATGAGAATGAACCTTATATCGATGACAAACCTAAATATGAAAAAGATCATAAAACAGGAAAATATGTCATCGTCAACGATTATAAAAATTCGAAACAAAATTACAATTCAAGTCACGCCCAAGTGCTCCCAAGAATGTGGAGTTCTGAAAATGCAGAAAATTACATGATGTTTACAGGCTTGCTGAATTTTTCCATCAAACCTGATTATAAAATGCAAAATGAACTTCGATCTATTGTTGGAGAGTTTCGCCAGAGTGTCGCAGAAGGAAAAGTTGACTATGAGGATTATAATTCATTTCTAAAACAATTTGGTCAATATTTGGATATTGAAAAACCATCGTTAGTCCAGAATATAGGTTATATGTTCGAATATCAGTTCGGCTATATGTACTGGCGTTATTTTATGTGGAATTTTAGCGGTCGGCAAGATGATATTCAAGGTCGTTATACCGATTTGCATGGCAATTGGATCAGTGGTATCAACCCAATTGATGCGTGGCATATTGGAATGTCCCAAAACGATCTACCAAGTGACGTTGAAAACAATGAAGCCCGTAATACCTATTATTTTCTGCCTCTTATTTTAGGACTGATCGGTTTTATGTTTTTACTATTTAAAGATAAGAAGCGCTTTTGGGTGTTGTTGGTGTTTTTTTTAATGACAGGTCTAGCCATACAATTTTATACCAATGTAAGACCATTTGAGCCTAGAGAACGAGATTATTCCGTTGTAGGGTCGTTCTATGTATTTGCGATCTGGATCGGATTTGGCGTATATGCCATTTATGATGCCTTAAGAAAACATGTGGCATCCACGTTTTTGGCTCCTGCAATTACAGTCGTATGCCTTGTATTGGTGCCTGGAATCCTAGCTGCTGAAAATTGGGATGATCATGACCGATCCAATAAAGAGACAGCACACTCCATGGCTGTGGCCTATTTAGAATCGTGTGCACCAAATGCCATTTTATTTACGATTGGGGATAATGACACCTTCCCATTGTGGTATGCGCAAGAAATTGAAGGCATCCGTCGTGATGTCCGAGTTATAAATACAAGTCTTTTTCAAACGGATTGGTACATTGATCAGATGAAACGTAAGGCTTACACCAGTGATCCCATTCCATCACAATTAACTCATGATCAATATAAGTATGGTACGAGAGATTACGTCCCTTTCAGAAAAATCACGGAAGACACTTTAAATATTAAAGACTTTATGGACTTTGTTGTCAGTGAAAATCCACGTACCAAAATGAAGTTTGTAATGCAGCAAGAAGGTGATGATCCAAGTGCGTATCCTGATCAAATGGTCAACGGCAACTACTTTCCAACGCGACATGTCCGAATACCTGTGAATAAAGAAGAAGTGTTGAAAAACGGTATTGTGCAACAAAAGGATGCAGACCTCATCGTAGATGATATAATTATAGAGATTAAAGGAAGTGCTATTTATAAGAATAGATTACTGATGCTTGATATTATCGCGAACAATGATTGGAAACGTCCGATCTACTTCACCGGTGGAAGCTTCGGAGATGAGGATTATATTTGGATGAAGGATTATTTACAATTGGATGGACTTTGTTATAAATTGGTTCCGATAAAAACGCCTGTCGACCGAGCAAATCCTTTTGATATGGGACGGGTAGATAGTGAGTTGATGTATGATAAAGTGATGGCCTGGGATTGGGGCAACAGTGGAACGGACATTTATCATGACGTTGAAACACGTAAAAATGGAATTACTTACAGAGGAAATTTAGCACGATTGATTGAGCAGTTGATCAATGAAGATAAATTGGACAAAGCCGAAAAAGTCGCAGACCTCGCCATGGAGAAAATGCCGGTAGATGATTTTGGATATTATACTTTGTTAGAACCATACATCAGCGCATATTATGAAATCGGCAAGAAAGATAAAGGCAGAAAGTTGTACAAGGAAGTTGCTAAAAAGTATCAGGAAAACCTAACCTATTACAGCACGTTAACCCGTGAAAATCAAACGCGTTTATTAGATGAGATTGTAACTGACATAGAACGTTACAGAAGTTTAGTCGATGTATTGGTGAGTTATAATGACAAGGAATTTGCCCTGCAGGAAACGGAGAAATTCAATAGTTTCTTGAATCTATTCAGTCATTTTATGGGAGAAGACCCAAGAAACCAGGCGCCGCCGAGAGAGGATATTGACATGCCTATAGACACTATAGAATCTATTTTAAACTCGCAATAGCACTTTGTTTTGAATATCATTCCTATTAAGGCACCATTTTGGGTGAAGTGGTTATTTCCTCATTATATCTGGGACTTTGACACCAAAGAGCATGTTTTGTATCTCACGTTTGACGATGGACCAACACCTATTATAACAGATTGGACACTCGATTTATTGAAACAATACAACGCAAAAGCGACCTTTTTTTGTATCGGGAATAATATAGAACGCCATCCCGAGATTTTCAACAGACTCAAAGAAGAAGGTCATGGTATCGGAAATCATACTTACAATCATCCTTCCGGTTGGAAAACGAGAAGTGATTCTTACCTATCAGAGGTCATCAAAACACAATCATGTATCGAGAATGATGCTGTTATGGGTCCAAAACTGTTCCGACCGCCCTACGGGCAAATCACAAATAGTCAGGGGAAAACATTAAGGAATTTGGGATATCGGATTATCATGTGGGATGTACTCGCATTCGATTGGATGGACACTATCAGTAAAGAAACTTGTTACAGAAACGTTATTACTAAAGCAACGAAAGGCAGCATCATTGTATTTCACGACAGTGTGAAAGCTTCTAAAAATATGCAGTACGCTTTACCTAAAGTCTTAAAATATTTTTCTGAAAAAGGATTTGAATTTAGACGTATTCCTGAATGATGCTAATGAGTGTATTGGCATCTTGCTCGCCACTATGGCGCCATTTCATTTCGCCTTGCTTGTAGATGATCAGTGTTGGTAGATTTTTAACACGAAGGGCATCTGCCAACTCCTTATTTTTATCCACATCAATTTTAATCACTTTGGCTTTGTCACCTAGCGCAGCTGCCACATCTCTTAATACCGGATGCATTGCCGAAGATTGTTCATTCCATTCCGTATAAAAATCCAACAAAACTGGAATATCGACATCTATTAATTCCCCGAATTTTGACATACACTCCTATTTTAGGTCAAAGGTGTTACTACAAACCTACATATTTTTTTTGATATTCAACTAAAAGCAAGGCAAATTCCAAATACAGCTACGAGCTTTAGAAAAATTCCAAATATCAATTCTGAAAAAACACAGCGAAAATCAAAGTTCTGAACTTAAAACTTTGAGAATATAAAAATAAACGCTTCAGAAAACCCAAATCTTTTCAATTACACACGCTAAATGCCGAACGCTCACTATCTACTGAAACTGCATACTAAATACTACCTACTATCAAGAATTCAGACTTTCAGATCCTTTTTTGAGTTCAATAACCGTGATTTCTGGCCAAATGCCGACTCTTCCTGGGTACCCCAAATAGCCGAAACCTCGATTCACATTTATATATTGACCCATTTCCTTATAAATACCTGCCCAATGTTTGTAGCGCCATTTCACAGGGCTCCATTTAATCCAACCCGGTATTTCAATCCCAAATTGCATACCATGTGTATGACCGCTCAAAGTGAGATGATAGTGGTAATCGTCATTGACCACAACTTCATCCCAATGACTTGGATCATGGCTCATTAGTATTTTGAAATCGTTTTTATCAACATTGGCAGCAGCCTTTTTAAGATCTCCAGCTTTTTTAAAACCACCTTTACCCCAATTCTCGACACCAACCAATGCAATTCGTTGTCCATTACGTTCAATAAAACGACTCTCATTCAATAATAAATCATATCCCATATCACGCTGCAACGTCTTTAGGCTTTCAAGATTTTGCTGCTTCTCATCCGCACTCTTCCACTCGACATAGTCGCCATAATCATGATTCCCCAGCACTGAAAACACACCATCTTTTGCGTTCAATTTGCTAAAAAGGTCTTTCCAAGGCAACATCTCCGATGCTTTATTGTTCACCATATCACCAGTGAACAAAATGGCATCACTTTTCTGCTCTTGAACCAGATTGACAGCGTACTCAATTTTTTCATGATTGTCAAAGCTTCCGGAATGAATATCGCTGATTTGAGTGATTTTATAGCCATCAAATGCTTCTGGAAGATCTTCAAAATGAAGCACGTATTTCAACACCCTAAAATTGTATTTACCCTGATACATTCCGTAGAGTAACGATACAAACGGAATGGCCGCAATCCCTATGGCAATAGTGCTAATAAATTTTCGTCTAGAGGGTATATGGAATTCCTGTTTCTGGCTAAAGAACTTACTATGCAAACCGCTAAAAAAACGTATGATATCCTCTCCAAATAAAAACGGAATTACAACGAGATTAAAGCTCATAAACGCCAGTAAAAAACCTACGGCATAACTTTTAGCAGGTGATAATACGCGACCTTCAGATGAGATTGTAAATTGAATGATAACGTTACCTATGATCAAAAGACCCAAACCTAGAAACAGATATTGAATCCAAGGATTTTTAAAGATCGTTTTGATGGCTTGAAACCCGTAATAGGTCGTCAATAGAAACACAATTGCAAAAATAATCCAACGCAACATGAGAGCAGTTTTTTTTCAAAGATACTTCAATTACATAGCTATTAAAATGTTGTGTTTAAATTTAACCATCCCTTAAGATTTACTATATTTCGGAAGGATTTTGAATCAACTTAATCAATGAAACCTTATTATTACGTCTTTTTAGCTTTTACAATCCTTTTTGGCTGTAATACCAAGCCCGAAACAGAATCGGCAAGAAAAGATTCTTCCTTAATTTCGTATGTCAATCCATTTATCGGAACTGGTGGTCATGGACACACGTATCCTGGTGCGACGATGCCTTTTGCGATGATGCAATTGAGTCCAGATACGCGACTCGATGGGTGGGATGGCTGTTCTGGATATCATTATTCAGACACCTATATTTACGGCTTTTCTCATACGCATTTGAGCGGAGCTGGAGTCAGCGATTATGGCGATATTTTATTAATGCCAACTACAAGTGTATCATTTAATAATGGAAGTGATGGAAAAAAAGGCTATCGCTCAAAATTTTCGCATAACAACGAAGTTGCTGAACCTGGTTTTTATAAAGTAACATTAGACGGCACCAATATTGAGGTGGAATTGACAGTCTCAACTCGAAGTGGTATCCATAAATACCAATATCCAACAGCTCAAAACCAAATTTTAATGCTCGATTTGTTGCATCGTGATGAATTGTTGAGCGGCAGCATTAAACGACTTTCGCCAACGGAAATTTCTGGACATCGCCATTCATCCGCTTGGGCAGAACAGCAAAAATTGTATTACTACATTAAATTTTCACATCCTATTTCTGTGGATTTGGGCGCTTCTAAAAGTCTATTCAAAAATAAAAAAGCAGCCTTTCAATTTGACAACCCAAAAAATGAGCCTGTGTATGTCAAAATAGGCATCAGTCCTGTGGATGAGGAAGGCGCGAAAAACAATTTGGAAACTGAAATTGGCACTTCAACTTTCGACCAAATAAAGGAAAAAGCCCAATCCACGTGGGAACAACAACTTGAAAAAATCGTGGTTGAAGGAAAAAACAAAGACTATAAAACCAATTTCTACACCGCTTTGTACCACACGATGATTGCTCCAAACATCTATCAAGATGTGGACGGTCGTTATCGAGGTATGGATTTAAAAGTCCACGAAACCAAGAAATTCGATTATTACACCGTCTTTTCACTTTGGGATACGTACAGAGCTGCACACCCTTTATATACGATTATCGAACAAAAGCGTACCAATGATTTCATCAACGGTTTTATATCAAAATACAATGAAGGTGGCATTATGCCCATTTGGGATATCAGCGGAAATTATACAGGTTGTATGATTGGCTATCATGCTGTGCCTGTAATTGCCGATGCTTATTTGAAAGGAATTCGAGGTTATGATGCTGAAAAAGCGTTTGAGGCCATGAAATTTTCCGCCACTCGGAATTGGTTAGGATTGAAATCTTATAAAGAATTTGGCTTTATTCCTGTTGAGGAAGAAAGTGAATCGGTTTCCAAAACTTTGGAATATGCCTTTGACGATTGGACCATTGCAAAAATGGCGCAAGAAATGGGCAAAGATGATGACGAAGAACTCTTTATGAGACGCGCCCAAAACTACAAGAACGTCTACGACCCAGAAACAAAATTTATGCGAGGTCGATTCCGAAATACGTGGTTTGCGCCTTTTGACCCTTATGAAGTAAATTTCAATTATACCGAAGCCAACGCTTGGCAATACAGTTTTTATGTGCCACAAGATGTTTCAGGTTTTATGGAATTATTGGGTGGAAAAGATTCTTTGGATTTGCAATTGGATAGACTTTTTACAGCGAAAGCAACTACTTCCGGTCGTGACCAAGCCGATATTACAGGTTTGATTGGTCAATATGCGCATGGCAACGAACCGAGTCATCACATGGCATATCTCTATAATTTTGTGAACAAACCTTATAAAACACAGGAAAAAGTCCATCAAATTTTAACGACACTTTATAAAAATGCACCTGATGGCATTTCAGGCAACGAAGATTGTGGACAAATGAGTGCATGGTACGTATTTAGCGCAATGGGGTTTTATCCTGTAACGCCTGGTTCTAACCAATACATCATAGGAACACCACTGTTTGATAAAACGACCGTCACTCTTGAAAACAAGGAAAAATTCCATATTAAAACCTATAATCTTTCCGATGAAAATAAATACATCGACCATGCCAAATTGAACGGTAGAACTTTAGATGAAACTTTTATTGAGCATGACGATATCGTGGAAGGTGGCACTTTGGAATTATGGATGACCAACGCACCGAGCGAATGGGGAACCACAGAAGGTGACGAACCCGTCACGGAAATCGAAGATTTTAAAATTGTTCCTGCACCATTTATTGCCAAAGGCGATGTTTCTTTTAAAGGCGAAACGGAAGTGACTTTGGCGTCTGTTGATAGCACAGCGACTATTTTTTATTCCTTGAATGATTCCACAAAGGTCCAATATGAAAAACCATTCCTATTGAAAAATCCAAGCGTTTTGAATGTCTATTCTGAAAAGGAATCTGAAAAAAGTGCTACCATATCGACCTCTTTTTATAAAATTGACCCAAATGTTTCCTTGGTTCTAAAAACCGAGTATGCCAATCAATACAATGGTGGTGGGCAGGATGCGCTTATAGATGGCATCAAAGGCACGAAAGATTTTAGAACAGGTTCTTGGCAAGGCTATCAAGACAAAGATGTTGTTGCGATTGTAAATCTTGGAGCTGAAAAATCAGTCACGACTGTGGATGTAAATTTTCTACAAGACCAGCGTTCATGGATATTTTATCCTACGGAAGTGTATTGTTATACCTCAACCGATAACCAGAATTATCAATTGTTATCAAGCCAAAAAATTGATGCTGCGAAAGCCTCGGAAGAATCAACTATCAAAACCATTCAATTCGATTTGAAAGGTAAAAATGTGAAGTATGTGAAAATTGTAGCCAAGAAAATGGGCAAGCTGCCGAAATGGCATTTGGGCTATGCAGACGATGGACGAAGTTGGATTTTTGTGGATGAGATTTCAGTTTCAGTAGACAGTACCCAGCCTGCAGTTGGCAGTGAGCAATAGATAATCACAGTCGCATGACAACTAAAAAATCGTGTATTCATCATGAAATTTTTCATATTCAATATTCGACTTTTAACTTTTAACTTTTTACTAAACTTCTAACTTTAATTCATGACCCAACAAAAATCCTACCGCTCCTCCTTCATTCTATTAACAACCTTATTTTTCCTTTGGGGATTTATTACAG
>JBBSOJ010000041.1:0-17333 GCA_038259855.1 Flavobacteriales bacterium | reverse complement strand
TACGTACTGGCATCTGAAGCTATTTATAGAATTCCATTACTTTTGACATCAATTTAAGAGTTCTAGGCGTGACAAAAAGATTATCAAAAAAAGAGTTAAAGGAGTTTTTAGATGAAAAATTCGAACAATACAATCATCCCGATTTTATTGAAAGCGATCCGATTCAGATTCCGCATCAATTCAACACAAAAGAAGATATCGAAATTTCTGCTTTTTTGACCGCTACTATCGCATGGGGAAATAGAAAAAGCATCAATGCCAATGCTAAACGTATGATGCAGCTTTTGGACCATGCACCGTATGATTTTATCATGGGGCACCAAGAACGCGACCTTGAAGCATTACTCCCTTTTGTGCACAGAACATTTAATGGAGATGATTTTATTCAATTTATCTTGAGCCTACAACACGTCTATACGCATCACGGTGGTTTGGAAGAAGTCTTTGCTAAACATTCGGAACCACATTCCACCCAGAAAGGTATTCATGAATTCAAGACCCTTTTTTTCGAGATGGAACATTTGGCAAGAACTGAAAAACATGTGAGTGACCCGATGAAAAATTCTGCCGCAAAACGCATCAATATGTTTTTGCGCTGGATGGTCAGGGATGACGTTCATGGCGTGGACTTTGGAATATGGAAAAAATTATCTCCTGCACAATTATCGTGTCCGTTGGATGTGCACTCCGGTAATGTAGCGAGAAAGCTTGGGCTGTTAAAACGCACACAGAATGATGGGAAGGCCGTCGCAGAATTAGATACAGCACTTCGAAAATTAGATGCTTTAGATCCTGTTAAGTATGATTTTGCCTTATTCGGACTTGGCGTTTTTGAGGGATTTTAAATACTCGGTTGGTCGAAATAAAAGCATTGGATATCCGGATTTCGATTCGAAAATTCAATGAGATAATTTCATAGATTTCAGCTGTCTACGACGCACATCCATAATAGCAAGCTTCATTCGTTTATTGAACAGATTAAATAAAAAAAAACGATTGACACTTTTTACAGTATCAATCGTTTTTAGATCATTTCAAAAGGTATCGTTTACCCTTTTAACCATGCCTTACGCAATTCTACCTGTTTGGCCGTTGCGCTTTCATTTTCCATCAATTCCTTACTTGTAGTAAAAGACTGTTTAAGTGTACCTTTAAAATCCATTTCTTTCCCGTCGCGGAGTATTTTTATTTGGTACTCGCCCCCTGGCTGCCATGCGTACATTTGCCCCAATAGCATTTGTGCGTTTTCCATTGACAACTCCTTGCCTTCAATTTCTTTAATGATATCTCCAGAAAGAATGCCTTCTTCTACCCAAAACGAATTCTCTTTGACTGCATCAGAAAAAGACAATGTCATCTTTTCTCTGTCAGCATCAAATATAAATCCACCTCCTGCTTGTATGAAGCTAGTTTCTACTTTTGCATCTTTATATACTAGTCCAGCTTTCTCAAAATAGCTCGTATAATCTATAGGTGTTGTTCCTACAACATGATTATTTAAAAATGTTCCAACTGAAGGATATGTTAGTTTAGTGATTTCTTCAATAATTGAGTCATCATCAAAAGGCTTATCAACCCCATATTTATTAGACAACTCTTTCATGAGGGACAACATACTTCGCTGTCCATTACTTTCTTCACGCATTAAAATATCAATGCACATCCCAATTAAAGCGCCTTTAGAATACACATTGATATAATTATCAGCATAGGGTGCATCCATAATATTTTCACTCATTACGGTGAAACTCATCGTGTCGTCAAAACGCGCTGCAATGGCTATTTTTTGAGTCATTTCACTGAAAAATTCCTCATTGGTCTTAAGACCTTCATACACTTGGAAGTGCTGGGCAAAATATTCCGTCACACCTTCATACATCCACAGATGTTTGGAAAATGTTGGGTTGATATAATCAAAATAATGAATGTCTTCAGAATGAACCGAAAGCGGTGTTACAATGTGAAAGAACTCATGCGCCACCACATCAATCATTGAACTGGCCAAACGCTCTTTTGAAGAATTTTCGGGAAGTACAACCACGGTAGAGGTGTGATGCTCCAAGGCTCCGAATCCTTTTGGAGATGTTTCATTACTCTCTGCTAAATATAAAAATATATCGTAACGCGGTGTCGCGTTCACATCACCAAGATATGCTTTTTGAGCTTCCATCATGGTGTAAACAGTTTCTTTTAAACCTGCGGCCGTGTGTGTTCCATTTGGAGAATAAACACTTAAAACAATTTTGATGTCTCCCACCATAAACTCTTCAATATCCAATTTACCGTACATCATAGGATTATCCATAATGTCGAAATATCGTGGTGCTAAATAACTGTTGGTTATGGATGTCCCATCAGCACTTGATGCCATTCCTGTAGATTGCAATGCCGAACTGTGTTTGAATGTTGCCGGACTTGTCACATCCAACGTATATTGCGCATTTTTCAGCTCATTAAAATACCCGATAAGGCCGAATAAGTTTAAAACATAGTTGTCAGGTTCAATATTGGTCCCCGCCGGTGAAAATGGTATTTCTTCTCCAATGCCGCCAGTAACCTCAAGGTCATAAGTATCATTGACAAAATATTCGATTTTATCCAATTGAGTTGCATTGGCAATCATCCAAGTATTATCATCGGGATGTGTAACCGCCATTTCATTACCATTATAATCCAATGCCTTAAAATCATCAATAAAACGACCATAATTTGCAAGCGAGTAAGTTCCTGGGACTACTTTTGGAACGTAGTAGGTCACAGATTCTTCAATAAATCGTCCTGGATTAATTATAACGGGTAATTTATCGTTACTCACTTTTGTGATATCGATGGACGTTTTAATGGGTTGTTGAGTGGCCAAATCATTTGACAGTTTTGAGGCGGTGCCGCATCCAAATACGAATGCTGACGCCAATACGATCTTAAATAAATGTTTCATAAATGCATATTTTTCCAAAAGACATGGAAGTTTTTGAGTTAATTTTTGAATAAGTCCTACAAAACTACAATCTGTTACACCTTTTACCGTAAACTTTTTGTTAAAAGTTGATTTAGTACTTTTGAGTATGAAAAACCCCTTAATCAGCATTCTAACTCCTTTTAAAAATACAGAAGCCTTTCTTACGGATTGCCTTCAATCTATTGTGAGTCAAAGCCATCAGAATTGGGAATTATTAATCGTGGATGATCACTCTGAAGACGCTAGTTTTGATATGGTTGAAGCGTTTGCCGCAACTGATAATCGAATTAAACTATATAAAAATAAGAAGCACGGTATTATTGAAGCCTTACGCCTGGCTTTTAATAAAAGTAGCGGTGACTATATTACGCGTATGGATAGCGATGATATCATGATGCCCCATAAGCTAGACATACTTTTAAGTAATTTGTTAGATAAAGGCAAACAGAACGTCGCAATCGGTTTAGTGGAGTATTTCAGTAAAGATGGTATTGGTGATGGCTACAAACGATATGAAGCGTGGTTGAATGCTTTGACCATTGATGGATTGAATTATTCTGAAATTTATAAAGAATGTGTTATTCCGTCGCCTTGTTGGATGATCCATAAACAAGATTTGATATCGTGTGGCGCCTTTAGTTCGAATCGCTATCCGGAAGATTATGATTTGGCATTTCGATTTTACAAACACCAAATGACCTGTATTCCTTGCGATACTGTTTTGCATCGTTGGCGAGATTATGAATCTAGAGCGTCTCGAACTGATGAGCATTACACACAAAACTATTTTTTGGAAATCAAATTACACTATTTTCTGGAGCTCGATTATGATGTTAAAAAAACACTTGTTATCTGGGGAGCTGGTTATAAAGGGAAAAAGATGGCTCGACTTCTAATAGAACGCAACATCGAATTTATATGGATATGCAACAATCCAAAAAAAATAGGTAAACATATATATAATAATGAATTACACGATATCAATTTCTTAAATACTTTAAATAATATGCAAGTTATTGTAACGGTTGCAAATCCTGATTCTCAACGTCGTATTCGTAGCTTCCTCTCAAATAAACAGCTTAAATCCTATCGTGATTACTTCTTCTTTTGCTAATAAGAGTCGAAGACGATATTGTAAAATAAGGAACCACTATGGAGAATACTATCTCCTTAAAGATAACGTATGTAACCTCTATTTTATAAAAGTTAAAATTCCCTAAATCCATCCGCTCTTTTCATTCTGCATTTTCTATATTTGATACCTACAAAATTCACACCAAGGAATGCAATTCAAACACCCGGAACTACTCTATGCGCTGCTGCTTCTTATCATTCCAATCATTATCCATTTATTCCAACTTCGACGCTTTCAAAAGGTAGAATTTACGAATGT
The DNA here is from genome assembly GCA_038259855.1 of Flavobacteriales bacterium. GTDB lineage: Bacteria > Bacteroidota > Bacteroidia > Flavobacteriales > Flavobacteriaceae > JBPOFM01. The sequence goes on along the minus strand of JBBSOJ010000041.1, from coordinate 12,981 downwards.
TGAATTTTTAAAAAAGATTACGCTTCAGACCAGAAAGAGTTCCAAAATCAAAAAATGGCTGACTCTACTTACAAGACTTCTTCTATTAGGCTGCATTATCATTGCATTTGCACAACCTTATATTGCAAACACCAATGATTTTAATACCAAAACAGAAACCGTAATTTATTTGGATAATTCGTTCAGCATGCAAGCTCAAAGCGATAATGGTAGCTTATTGAATAAAGCAGTACAAGATCTTTTGGAAAGCTTAAATGATACCGATGCCATCACCCTATTCACCAATGATAACACTTTTTTAAAAACAACGCCCAAGGCTATAAAGAACGATTTAATTCAATTAAAACACTCTCCAAACCAACTTTCATATGAAGCGGCACTCCTCAAAGGAACTAATGCTTTTTCGAAAGACGGAAGCACTGTGAAACATTTGCTATTTATTTCTGATTTTCAACAAAAAGAGGCTGTCTCATCGTTTGAAAAAGATAGTTTGATACAACTTAAACTTGTACAACTACAACCAGAAAATCGCAACAACATAACCATTGATTCGATGTATGTTTCGAATTACCAAGCATCGACATTGGAACTGATGGTGGAAATCAGAAATCAAGGAGCGGCGATTGAAACACTGCCTGTTTCACTTTACAACAAAGAGAGTCTCGTTGCAAAAAGCGCTGTTTCCATTAAAGATACGGCAGCAACCACATTTACAATTCCGATGGATGTTGCATTTGATGGTAAAATTGTAATAGAAGACCCCAACCTTCAATATGACAACACTTTGTACTTTACCGTTAATAATCAAGAGAACATCAAGGTGCTTTCCATCAATCAATCTGATGATGGATTCTTGAAAAAGATCTATACAAAAGATGAGTTTGACTACGAATCCACCAACTACAATGCTTTAAATTACAATTCACTAGACACCCAAAATTTAATAATTCTCAATGAGATTGTCGAGCTTCCGAACTCCCTAATTATCGCTCTAAAATCATTTACAGAGTCTGGCGGATCACTCTTAATTATTCCTTCAGATAATGCCTCCTTAAGCTCGTACAATCAAATACTTAATAATTACGGTTTATCGAATTTCATAAAAGTCAATCCGACAGAAAAAAAGATAACCTCCATTAATTTTTCCCATCCGCTATTAAAACAGGTGTTCGATAAGAAAGTGAGTAATTTCCAATACCCTAAAGTCAATTCTTATTTCTCAACAAGCAATTCCGCAGGATCTTCAATTTTAAGTTACGAAGATGGAAATGGTTTTTTAACGGTCTCCAGTCGTGCGTATGCTTTTTCGGCTGCACTCAATGAAGCCAATTCAAACTTTAAAAATTCACCTTTAATTGTTCCTATTCTTTATAATATAGGGAAACAGAGTCTGAAACTTCCCGATTTATATTACACCATCGGTCAAGAACATACGATTGATATCGGGGTAAGTCTTCAACAAGATCATATTCTCACGCTCGTAAATGATGGTAATTCGGTCGTGCCTTTGCAGCAAACGTTTACAAATAAGGTTGAGATAAAAACCAATGATTATCCTGATAACGCCGGAATTTTCTCGGTCAATGCTGACGACCTTACACTCCAAAAATTAAGTTACAACTACGATCGCGATGAAAGTGACTTAAAGTATATGGATCTTTCAAATTACGGCTCGCTAGAGGTAAATTCGTCGGTTGCTTCTGCTATAGAAGATATAAAAAGTACCAGTAATGTCAATGAGCTATGGAAATGGTTTGTTATTTTTGCGCTAGGGTTTTTAATTATTGAAATGCTCATCTTAAAATTCTTTAAATGAACGTACTAATCAAATCTGCTACCATTGTTGACCCACAGAGCGACTTTCATAATCAGACCGTTGACATCCTCATTGAAAAAGGAATAATTTCACAGATTGGAGAGCAACTTACAAATCCTAAAAAGTATAAAGAACTATCTCTTGAGAATCTACATGTATCACAAGGCTGGTTTGATAGTAGTGTTAGTTTTGGAGAACCAGGTTTTGAAGAACGTGAAACGATTGAGAATGGATTAAAAACAGCCGCACTTTCAGGATTTACATCGGTTGCTGTAAACAGTAACACACAGCCAGTGATTGATAGTTACGCTGATATTGCCTTTTTAAAAAGTAAAGCCGCCGGAAATGCGGTCAATCTTTATCCAATTGGCGCCTTGACGAAAGGAAGCAAGGTTGAGGATTTGGCGGAACTGTTTGATATGACGTCAGCTGGCGCCGTGGCCTTTTACGACTATCAGAAGCCCATTGGCAACCCAAATCTTATGAAAATCGCATTGCAGTATGCATCCAATTTTGAAGGATTGATTTTTTCATTCCCGCAAGAATCAAAAATTTCTGGACTAGGTGTCATGAATGAGAATGTCACCAGTACATCTTTGGGACTTCGTGGCAACCCTGGACTTTCGGAAGAATTACAACTGTCAAGAGATTTATTTTTATTGGAATATACGGACGGTAAATTACACATACCAACTATATCAACGGCTAAATCGGTCGAGTTGATTCGTAATGCGAAAAAACAAAAACTGAATGTGAGCTGTAGCGTGGCCATCCATAATTTAATGTTGACAGATACAGTACTGCACACCTTCAATACCAATTATAAAGTGACACCACCATTAAGAACTCAAGCAGATTGTGATGCTTTAATCAACGGACTTAAAGACGGCACCATCGACATGGTGACCAGCGACCACAACCCTATTGATATTGAACACAAAAAAATAGAATTTGATTATGCAGTTTATGGCACCATCGGACTTGAAAGTGCGTTTGGTGCGCTCAATTCGGTTTTTACCATAAAAAAGACGATTGATCTATTGACAAAAGGTAAAGAACGCTTCAAGATTAAATCAGCACCTTTAACGGTTGGAACGAAGGCAGACATCAGCCTTTTTAATCCTTTAGGAGACTACGAGTTTTCTGAACAACATATTCATTCCACTTCAAAAAACGCCATTTTCAAAGGCCATTCTCTCAAAGGTACTGTTCATGGCATCATTTCCAATAACCAACTCATACTCAACCATGGATAAACAAACAATTGATGATGGCAAAACATTGGCCATTCTCTGTTATTTTACATTTGTAGGATTGATCATCGCCATGATCATGAATCTCGAAAAGAAGAATCCATTTACAACGTATCATGTACGACAAATGTTAGGCTTGGTCATCATGCTGATTTTTTCGAATGTTGTTGAAAAATATGTCAATAGTTGGCTAGGAACGGCCTGCTGGGTAATTACATTTGTAAGCTGGCTTTATGCTTTAATTGGCGCCATGAGTGGTAAGGAGCAACCAATTCCTATCCTTGGTCCTATGTTTCAAGATTGGTTTAAAAATATAAATTAATTCAATGCAAAATTTATCACTACACCATATTACACGACCCTCTAGTTTAAAAGAAAACGCTCCTTTAGTGATTATGCTTCATGGCTATGGCAGTGATGAGAACGATTTATTTTCGTTCTCTGCTGAACTTCCAGATGAACTCTTCATTATTTCCGTGAAAGCACCGTATGCTATGCAACCTTATGGAAATGCATGGTACGCCATTAATTTTGATGCTGAAATGAATAAATGGAGCGATGATGAACAAGCGAAAACATCTAGGGATTTGATATCTACCTTTATCGACGAGGCATGCAACACTTACCCTGTCAACAAAGACAATGTCACCTTGCTTGGCTTTAGTCAAGGAACCATTTTGAGCTATGCTGTGGCACTTTCCTATCCTAAAAAAGTCAGGAATGTCATTGCATTAAGTGGTTATATCAATGAAGATATCATTACAGAACATGCTGACAAAAACGATTATAGCCATTTAAGTTTCTATTGTTCCCATGGCAGTGTAGATCAGGTGATCCCTGTGGATTGGGCTAGAAAAGCTCCAAAGTTTTTGTCTAATTTAGATATCAACAATACATTTTCTGAATTCCCGGTGGGACACGGTGTTGCACCACAGAATTTTTACGAATTAAAGACATGGCTTTCCAAAAAAATCAAGAAATAAAAAAAAGCTGTCAACAAGTTGACAGCTTTCCTCTTTCTCATAGCATTTTCATTTGAAAGATAGTGTAGGAATCAAATGTAAAATCATCAATCAAAAACTTAAAATCTTCCTACATCATTATTTACGTAATTTTCATAAAAGTGGTTTTCAAAAAAAAAAAAAAGCTACTTCAAAAATTTGAAGCAGCTTATAAAACATTAATTTTTTGATGTTTCTTTTTAGGGACGAAAGTTTACTGTATGTTTCATCAATTAATTACACCAGGCACAATTCAAATTTTATACCAAAGTTAAGATCGTTCAGGAATTTTACCTTGTATGCCATGGTAAAAACTTTTGATAAACTTAAGATCAGCTTCAAAATCATCCGTCAGATAAAATGGTTCCGAAACCGTATTTTGTTTGTTCTTAAAATCGAACGTAAACATAATGATAGGAACATTCGCCGCTTTTGCAATGTAATAAAAGCCTGTTTTCCACTCCTCCACTTTCTTTCGAGTCCCTTCTGGAGATAACGCCAAACGAAATACATCCCTACTTTTAAATAAGTTCGCAATAGCTTGGACTTTGTTTTGACCTTTTGTTCGATCTAAAGCAGCGCCGCCAATACTTCTAAAATAATACCCAAAAGGCCAGACGAATAATTCTTTTTTGGCAATAAAATTTGATTTTAAACCCACCACCGTACGGAGCAACAAAGCGATTACAAAATCAAGATTACTTGTATGCGGTGCGCCTATAATGACAGCTTTTTTCACGGTATGTTTCGACATGGTAACATTACCAACAACCTTCCAACCGAGAATTTTAAAATATATCAATTTTGCTATCCATTGCATACTACATCTTCTGGTATAGTGATTTCAGCTTTTCTCTCGTTATGGTTTGTTTCCAATGTTTTCCCAATGCATTTTCCCACAAAGGTTCTAAACCAAGTGCAACGTCGATCATAACATTCAACTGCTCATCATCCAAATTTGCACAGAGACCTTGTGGAAGTTCAATGTTATGCAATGTCTTCATTTGTTTAAATAATTGAACACCTTCAGGATAAAACTCCTCCAATTGATCAAAAACAATACAGTTGCCAATGCCGTGTTTCGTTCCCAGTAAATAGGACAGTCCATAACTCATGGCATGCGCAACACCAACTTGAGAATAGGCGATACTCATTCCGCCATGCCAAGAAGCCATCATCAGTTTATCTTGTGCCTCTTCATCAGTCAGTGTGGATTCTACAAAAATTTCCTTACAAAGCTCGTAAGCCTTTTCCCCATAACTTTGACTAAAAGCGTTCAAAAAAGTACCTTTTAATGATTCAATACAATGGATGTAGCAATCCATACCTGTATAAAACCATTGTTGCTTTGGAACGCCAACTGTCAATTCAGGATCCAATATCACTTGATCAAAAGGCGTATAATCGGAATTGATTCCTAATTTTCTTTCTGGTCCTGTTAATACCGTTGTTCTAGAAACTTCCGATCCCGTCCCAGATATTGTGGGAACACCGATATGGTAGATGGCAGGATTCTTTACGAGATCCCAACCTTGATAATCTTTGGCTTCGCCTTCGTTATTGAGCATAATGGAAACAGCCTTCGCCAAATCCAAAACGGTCCCACCTCCTATGCCTATGATTCCTGATGGACGTTCATTATGGGATACAATAATGGATTCAACCAAGGCATCCACTTGGGATGTTTTTGGTTCTTCATCTGCAGAAACGAAAAGCAATTCGTCATCATATGCCAACGGAATCCTAGAGGTCACCAACGGATTGCCCTTAAAAACATCATCCACCAAATAAATAAATGGCGCTTTGACACTCAATCTTTTGGATTCGATAATATCCCCTAACTGATTAAAACTGCCTCGTCCGAAAACGACTCTAGACACCATTGGGTAATTTTTATAACTCATATATACATCGTTCTTATCCGTTGCTTTTTTCTTTAACTTTACTCAATAATGGCAGTATATCCAACAAACTGTTAACGGTCGCATAACTTTTATCTCTCGTATCATTCTCATGCACCTGTTCATGAATCCATGTGGTATGAAATGGGACGTGAATGGCTTTTGCTTCAATTGCTACTAAAGGCAGAATATCTGATTTTAAGGAATTGCCAATCATTAAGAATTCAGAAGGATTTACATCCAAATGCTTCAGCAATTTTAAATAATTAGCTTCTTTTTTATCGCTTAATATTTCAATATGATGGAAATAATCCAAAAGCCCAGACTTTTCTAATTTTCGCTCTTGATCCAGCAAATCACCTTTGGTAACTACAATTAATTTATAGTTCTTAAATAAGGTTTTTAACACATCTTCAACCCCTTCCAATAATTCCACAGGTTTATTGAGCATGTCCTTTCCAATGTCAATAATCTGGTTGATTGTAGCGTTGGAAATGGTATGATTGGAAATTTCCACGGCCGATTCAATCATGGAGAGAATGAACCCTTTGATTCCGTAGCCATAGAGCGCTAGATTGTCAATTTCTTTTTTGAATAGTTCTTGGTCTATTTGATTTGCCGTCTCAAATTGAGATAAGAGTTTAGCGAACTCCAATTCCGCCTCTCGAAAATAGGTTTCGTTGACCCAAAGCGTATCATCGGCATCAAAACCAATCACTTTTATGTTATCGTATTCGTTAGACAATGGATCGTTATTAATTTTATTGACTTATTTATGTTAGTAAGCTTATAATGTAAAAGTGTGGGAATCTTATAATTTAAACCTTATTTCCACAAACGTTTGGCGCGCTCCAAGTCTTCTGGCGTATCAATTTCGACGCCTTCAACAGTGGTCTCTACCATTTTTATTTTTTTTCCGTATTCCAGATAACGAATGCATTCAATTTTTTCTGTCGCTTCTAAAAACTTCATTGGCAATTCGTAAAAATCCATGAGCGCTTGTTTTCTAAATGCATAAATCCCTTTATGTTTAAAATAACGTGTTCCTGCTTCTTTGTCACGAGGAAATGGGATAGGACTGCGGGAAAAATACAAGGCAAAATCATTCTGATCTACAATCACCTTCACCGTGTTTGGATTACTAATTTCGTCCCAATCATGGATTTCTACCATCAAAGACGCTAAATCAATGTCTTTTTTATGGTCATGTTCAAAAACACTCAACACCTTTGTTAGGCTTTCTCTCTCCGTAAAAGGTTCATCGCCTTGTACATTTACAACAATGTCCACATCTAAATTGGCAACCGCTTCCGCAATTCGATCACTTCCAGACTGATGTTCCTTTATGCTCATGATGGCCTTGCCACCATTTGAAACGATCTCATCATAAATAATGGTACTATCCGTCACAACATAGACATCATCAAATAGTTGCGTGGCTACGGTTGCTTCATAAGTTCGAAGAATGACAGTTTTACCTGCTAGATTCTGCATCAATTTAGCTGGAAAACGAGAGGCACTATAACGTGCAGGAATCATTGATATGATCTTCATAGCGGTGAATAAATTCAAATCAAAAATAAAACTTTTTATAGGAATTTAGCGGTTTGAAAGTAGATTCTTTGTCAAATGATCAATAGATCCTTAAAATGTCGCTAGATGTTCAAAGTTCACCAAGAAAATTAAGTGATTCTTGCCTTATAAATTTAATGAAAAACGCAAACTAAAGTGAATGGTATGTCATGATCAACAGCTTAAGTAACAAAGAATTCATCTTTAAAGCCTATTAAATATAGTTTCTTCTTTGCTCTTGTCATCGCCGTATAGAGCCAACGAAGATAGTCTTTGTCAATACCATTGGGCAAATAGGGCTGCTCTACAAACACAGTGCCCCATTGCCCACCTTGCGATTTGTGACAGGTTATTGCGTAAGAGAATTTAACCTGCAAGGCATTGAAATGCTTATTTCCCTTTATTTTAAGAAATTTTTTATAATTGGACGTTTCATCTTCATAATCCTTTTGTACTTCCTGATAAAGCCGATTAGATTCTTCATAAGGTAAAGACGGACTTTCTGCTTCAATCGTATCAAGCAGAACAACCGTGGCGAAAGGTTCCATGTTGGGATAATCAACCATTTGAACTGTAACTTCTGCAAAACGGAATCCATATAATTCTTGGATGGTATGAATTTCCGTAACTTGAATAATATCACCATTAGCGATAAACCCTGCATCGGAATTCGGCTTAACCCAAAAATAATTATTCTTAACGACCATTAAGAAATCGCCGACAGTCAATTCATTTTCATTATTTAAAATCCGTTCCCTTATTTGCTTATTGTAAAGATTGGCCCGTTTATTACTCCTTACAATGATGGCCGTTTCTTCGTGACCTTCGGCATCATAAGCATCATTAATGGCGTCCATTATTTCGTGACCATCAATCAACCTTACAATGTCATCAAAGCCATTGAGATCAAATTTAAATGCATCCAGAAACTCTCCTTCCATAATTTCTCGAAGGCTGGTGGCATTCATCAAAATCCCTGAATCTTGCTCTTGACGGACGACTTCATCAAGCTCCATGGATTTCACATTTTTTAGATACTGCATCTGTAATAGATGCGCATCCAATGCTGGGCTCAAATCTGATTTTACCGGTGGCAATTGGGCCTTATCACCTATGAGAAGTAATTTGCATTTATGGCCAGAATACACATATTGAATCAGATCATCCAATAATGAACCGGTTTCGAAGACTTTGGAATCAGACGATGTATCTGGAATCATGGAAGCTTCATCAACAATAAAAATGGTGTTTTTATGTTTATTGGGCTGCATTACAAATTTAACGCCGCCACCTTTATCCTTTTTGGGAAAGTATATCTTTCTATGAATTGTAAATGCTTCCTTATTAGAATAATTAGAGATCACTTTTGCAGCTCTACCTGTGGGCGCCATTAAAACAGCACTTTGTTTAATTTCCCATAAGTTAGATACCAATGTCCCAATTATACTCGTTTTTCCCGTTCCAGCAAATCCTTTTAAAAGGTATAAACTGTTTGGAGCTTCGTCAAAAACAAAATTCGAGAGTTGATCGAGAACAATATTCTGTTTACTTGTGGGCTCAAAAGGGAACTTTCGTTTTAAAAGACGATAGAATTCGGAAGCAGTCATGGATTTGATTTGGTGTGTTGACAAAACCCGAAAGATAAGGTATTAATACTGGTCCTTAAAGCTCTAACAGCATAAAATATCTGACCATTCTATCCTATTTATTTTGGATGGTATCAATTTTATTTCATTTTTACATTTTTGGTTTTCACGAATAAAAAAAAATTGTAGATTTGCGTAACACCTAAAACTTAAATTAATAAACAAAAGCTAACTATGTTAATAATTATTGGAGTAATCGTTGTTATCGCCCTTACTATCGGTATCGTTTGGTTGATTGACAAATTTGTCCCTAAAAAATTGAAGATTGTTGTTAATCTTGTATTATGGATCATCATCATCTTTTTAGGCTATATTACCTTTATGTCAGTCTATGGTGAACTCAAATTCAATGAATTGAAAGAGAAACGATATGCCAAAGTGATCGAGCGATTGAAAGATATTCAAAGCTCACAGCTAGCTTACAAACAAGTCAACGGTAAATTCTCTGATAACTTTGATGACCTAGTGAAATTTATCGATAATGGAATTTTCACCATTGTACAAAGAAGAGATACCACAGTAAAGGATGTAGAGATGACAAGACAATTTGGTGTTGACATGACTAAAGAAATGGTTTTAATCGATACCATTGGTACACGCCCTGTCAAAGATTCACTTTTCGGAGCTGATACCCGTTACAAGAATATGATGAATGTTCCTGTAGGTGAACCTGGTGCTAAATTTAAGTTACAAGCAGGTAAATTAGATGATATCGCTGTGTTTGAAGCCAGTGTTGATAAATCAGTTATTCTTTTCGACCAAGACAAAAATTTCGTTGAGAAAGAAAAGCAAGTTGTTTCTGTGGATGGTGTTAACGGACCGACGCTTATCGTAGGATCCATGACCGAGATTAAGACTGCAGGAAACTGGCCTAAAAACTATTCACAAAACGAATAAATTGACTAAAAATAACGTTATAGACTTGTCCATTCAGATATCTTTGAATGGACTTTGTTTTTGTGTTTTAAACAGAACCACATCGGTTATCGAATTTTTAGAATCCACCGTGTTTGACAAAAGAGCCAATCCTTTTGAAGCATTGGAATACCTCAAAAAATCATTGACAGAATTCGAAGAATTGAATCAGACCTTTAATTCCGTTTTGGTTATTTATCAGAACGAACTTTCCAATTTAGTCCCAAAATCATTATTCAGCGAAAGGCAATCGGCGGACTATTTAAAATTCAATTCAAAGATTCTCAAATCTGATTTTTTATCACACGATGAGATCACCAAAAACGACAGTGTTAATGTCTATGTTCCATACGTTAACATCAATAATCACATCTTCGATACTTTTGGAGTTTTTGTTTATAAACATGCCTCTACCGTATTAATTGATAGCTTATTAACTATTGAAAATAAATCAAATAGCGAGGTTATTTATCTCAATATCAATAAGCACCATTTTGAATTGTTAGGATTTAAGAATGGAAATCTTTTGATCTATAACAGCTTTGAATTTTCAACCAAAGAAGATGTCATTTATTACGTACTATTTACGATTGAACAATTGAAATTCAGCCCAGAAACACTAGTGCTCAAACTTATGGGATCGATTCAAGCTGAAGATGCTTTGTATGAATTGCTTTATACCTACATCCGATATATCGAATTTTACAAACCTAGCCATACCTATCAAGTATCTTCAGAATTGAAGCCATTTTCAGAACACGAACACGCCATCATTTTAAACAGTTTCTAATGCGAATTATTTCAGGACTTTATAAAGGCAGACGCATCACTGCTCCAAAAAAATTGCCAGTACGACCGACGACCGATATGGCGAAGGAAGCGCTGTTCAATATTCTAAATAATTCCTATTATTTTGATGATATTTCAGTTTTGGATTTATTTTCGGGCACAGGAAGCATCAGCTATGAATTCGCGTCTCGAGGAACCACCGATATCACTGCGGTCGACGAAGACTTTGGTTGCATTAAATTCATCAATACCACAGCCGATGAATTCGAAATGACCATAAAAACGATAAAAAGCGATGTATTCAAATTTTTAGAAAGCAGCAAGCAGCAAGCGACCGTTATTTTTGCTGACCCACCCTACGCCTTCACGATAGAGAAATTCTCTAAAATCCCAGAGTTGATTTTTGAGAATGATCTCCTTGAAGATGGCGGAATTTTAATCGTTGAGCACGCCAAACAGACCGATTTGTCCAAACTTCCAAATTATAGCTATTCCAAACATTATGGTGGCAATGTGTTTAGCTTTTTCGAAAATGTGTCGGTTGATGAAAAGCAACCCGAAACTGAATGAAACATACTGTAGACGTTTAATATCAGTTTGCCGCCAAAAACAAAGCTCTTTAGAAAGTCTAAAGAGCTTGTTTGAGCAAGTAAATCTATAAGCCGAATTCTGTACTTTATTCTTCAATTAAATTCTCAAAAAAAGCCCTTATCATTTATCTGAATGTGCTGTTACCAACACATTTTAGCTGTCTACCCTCCAACTATCGGACGTGCCGCCCTCAAACGTTGGTTTACATGACATTGCACCACATAGAGTTTACCTGGTTTCACTACAGCATGACCTGTACATACTTTCTGTTGCACTTTTCCTGACCTTACGACCGATGGCCATTAACCATTATGTTGCACTACGGTGTTCGGACTTTCCTAACCAAGACGAGCTTGGTTCGATAAGGCGATTTACTTAAGGGCAAAATTACACTTTTCTATAATCTAAATCTTAAATGTTCTAATAATTTGGGCGTTACCCTAAAAAGGGTCAGGCTTTCCATTGCAAGTCCTCGCCTTCCCGATAAAAATTCGGGAAGGCTGTGGGCTTTCCACTACAATCCTTAACGCAGTTTCTGGTGTTATCACATAATTTTACTGTCGTAGATGTTGATAACATGTATTAATTTCTAAAATTAGAATCCAAATTTTCAAATTGAATTGATAACTTTGTTACCATAAGATTTTCAATGGAACATTTCGTAGTATCAGCCCGTAAGTACAGACCACAGACCTTTAAGGATGTTGTGGGTCAGCAGGCTATTACGAATACATTGCTCAATGCTATTGAACACAATCATTTAGCGCAAGCACTGTTGTTTACGGGACCGCGAGGTGTCGGTAAAACAACCTGTGCTCGCATTCTCGCCAAAATGATTAACAGTGATGGCACCGAACAAGACGACGAAGATTTCGCCTTTAATATCTTTGAATTGGATGCAGCTTCCAATAATTCGGTAGATGACATCCGTAACTTAACAGACCAGGTCAGGATTCCGCCACAGGTTGGAAAATATAAGGTGTATATTATTGACGAGGTTCACATGCTGTCACAAGCGGCTTTCAATGCTTTTTTAAAAACACTGGAAGAGCCACCAAAGCACTGTATTTTTATTTTGGCCACCACCGAAAAGCATAAAATCATTCCTACCATATTATCGCGATGCCAGATATTTGATTTTAAGCGCATCACTGTAAAAGACGCTAAAAATTATTTAAAATATATTGCCGAAGAGCAAGGTGTCGATGCTGAAGATGACGCACTGCACATCATCGCACAAAAAGCTGATGGTGCAATGAGAGATGCCCTTTCGATTTTTGATAGAGTTGTGAGTTTTTCCGGTAACACTCTAACCCGTCAGGCGGTTACAGAAAATCTTAATGTACTGGACTACGAGACGTATTTTAAAAGCACCGATTTAATTTTAGAAAATAAAATTCCAGATCTATTGGTTCAGTTTAATGACACCTTATCAAAAGGATTTGATGGTCATCATTATATCGCTGGGTTGGCATCTCATTTTAGAGATTTGATGGT
>JBBSOJ010000040.1:0-17362 GCA_038259855.1 Flavobacteriales bacterium | reverse complement strand
TATGAAATAGTTAGATTTAGTTGATAGAGAAACTTTTCGGAAGGTTTATCATGGTTTCCAAAGAGATTTTCCATTAAAAGAATTAATAGACCGTCTAATGTCTTTCTGAAAAAGTGATGTTGATCAGATTCGTTTTTTTCGTAAGCTTGCTTTACTTTTTCTCGGGATTCTTTAAAATCCGATTCAAATTTCTGAATAGCATTGACGATTTCTTTGGTTCTATCTATCATGATTTTAAAGCTACAATGCTTTTTTCAAATTGTGCCTAACGCTTAGTGTATGGCAAGTAAGCCAAGTACAAAACTTTAAATTGAAAATATAAACTTGACTGGCTTATTTGCTATACATATTGTTAGCAACTGGGTGGTTTAAAAACTAAAACTTATGAAAGGACAGTACGTAATAATAGACCTTAGAAATATGGACTTTATGAAAAATGAAGAGGGTAAAATAAACTACTACAACACAATGGACGAAGCCTGTTCTACTTGCGGAATGTATGAATTTGAAAATGCGTGGGTAATGCAATTAATGTATAATCATATAGACTACGAAATGTAGCCTTGTTGCTAACACAAGTATAGACGCAATATTCAGCTCTGGCCTTTCGGCGAGCCGAATCCTTAGTTATTAGACAACGCATTTATTATATTTCGCTTTGATTAATTAAAAATATTATATTTGTTCCAGTCAAATTCAAACCATATCTTGTCATTTCATCATCAACTTTTTGAGGTATTTGACCTTGTCCGTGTCCTCCTAATTTATTTCTTATTGTTGGTATTCCGCTCTCAAGCAAGTTCTGTAGAGAAGTAAATTGGTTTTGTGTAAAAGTTGGAACAAGTTCATTTTTAAAACAAATCTGAATTAATTTTCTTGATGTATCTGATTCGTTAAATTCCCATCCTTTTTCTTTGCAAATAATTTTCATTACACTTTCGAATGTTTTTAAACATTCAGTCAAGCATTCTTTATTTCTGCCATGTCGATAGTGTTCGTGTGCTTTTAAATATTCTTCATTAGCCCCTTGAAATTTTCTATTCCAAAGAAGTGATATCGTTGGCTTCGTTATTTCTGAATGTACATAAGTAGAATCAACCCTAATTAATTCTCCACCTTCAAAAGAATAACCGATACCTTCTTCTTTAAATCTATCATTAAGCTCACTTATTGAGTCGTCAGGACTTAATTTTGGTACAGCATAATGAGAGTAATCTCGATCACTTCTAATTATACTGTCTACATATTTAAATGTTAATTCAATTACATCAAGAACCTTATCATTGTCGTCTGTTTGCAATAAAAAATTAATGACTTGTTGTTCGTTACTCACATTATAACCATCTTCAAGTTGAAATAAACCATATTCTCTGCAAAGTGTATTTTGGATACATTCATATACTGAATTAATTTTATGATTATCATCATAAGGATCAGCGCCAACTACATCTGTAATTATATGAACAATTTTTACTCTTAAACTATTTGGAATATAGTCAAAGGTTAAAACCTCTGGCACTTCTCCTCTTAATTTTTTTTGTCTTTTTGAAAATAGGTCAAATATTGGCATTATTTTTTTTTTGCGGTTTTATAATGTGCCTAGCACATGTATAGACGCAACCAGTTACGCCTATAATTATGATATATTCTTATCAAACATATTACTTTTAAGTATAGGATACAATTTAATCAAAGCACTTTTTATTTTATGATGCGAGCAAACTGAATAAGGACACTTTCTTATAAGTAACCACTACGGTATGTACACACTTGACCAAATCGATAACAGCAATACTTTCAATTCCTAATCCATCGTTTTACTCATAGACGGCAAATCAACCGGATTCGTCAACACAGTATTCAGCTCTGGCCTATCGGCGAGCCGAATTCTTAGTTATTATAAGCCCTTTTTAATGATGAAATTTTGGACTTATTAAATTCTTCTTTTCAATTCCCTTGATAAAATTTTTTTCTAGAAAAGCTTTCAGATATGGATCAACATCATGCCTTGTAAAATTACCCAAAATGTTACATGAAAAATGATATCTCGTTTTATTCTCTACAAATTCAAAGATTAAGAAAGTGACTGAACCGGGTAAGGTTATTGTGTTGGCTGAATTTTTTTTTAAATCTTTCTCAACTGACTCTAGTGCTTTACGTAAGATTTGGCTATTTAGACTTGGCAAATGGTAAAGTAAATTTGTTACATCTATAAACAAAGCAGTCGCTAAATTAATATATTTTTCTTGAAATTTCTTTTTTATTGTACTTTTAAGTTTCCTAAATACTTGTTTTTCATCGGGTATTTTGTCAAGCTCAAATTGGGCACTCGTACATTCTATAAAAACTTTTGAAGATTCGAAAGAAATTATAAAATCAGGACGCTCATTCTTTAGAAAGTTTATTTTTTTCTCAATTAGCGTCCATTGAATATATAATTCAAAAACGTCTCCGTATAATCCAACGCTTTTAGTGTTTTTTGTCAGCCTATTGATCCAAAATTTCAATTCTGTTGCATCAGTGAAAGCTTCTAGGTATTGAATAATCCCAAATAGCGAGAATAACATAATCGAGTTATGCTCTGTATCACTTAATCCGGTTTTAAGTAATTTCTGATAATTTTCGTAGAAAGGGTGTCCAGCGTTTATTGGGTTTTCTAAATCATAGCCAAGTTGGCTTGAAAAAAGCATTTTTAGGTTATTCAAATCTGTAGTTCTATCCCTTTTCATTGACGATGAATATAGTATTTCCCTCTCTCCACCCAAAACTGGCTTATAACATGCGGGTATGTACACCTTTAAATATACCTCCATTATATAAGACACCAAACTACAATTTTTCATCCTAAAATACTATACGTAGAACTACGTATATTTTCAGCATTATGTCCCCATGAGTACCACCTGTGTTTTAGTAATACACGAATATTTTAATTATCTGCAAAAACTCTGTATTGGCTTTTTAGTAAAGGTCTGCAAAACGCCTCCACTCCGCTCGTCAAAAGCTTCAAATATTTTATTATATCTGGTACTGTTGGTGTTTCATTTAACCATCGTCCCAAAAAGTCGAATTTAAAGAAATCTCACCCGAACAAGACTCGAACAAGACTCGAACAAAACTAGGCGAAATTTCACATAAAAAATTAGTTATTGTAACAGGATAAATGAAATAATCTGCACATAAAATTTTCTGAAATTATCCGCTATAGTTACTCCATGGATACTCCATGGATAGAGTATGGAGGGTGTATGAGAAAATTAGTAAATATAATTGTAGTATTTCGGGTAGAAGCTAACCCCTCCTCACCTATTCCTTTTTTTATGTTCGTTTCTTAGGCCTTCAAGAACTTTTACAATTTCTGGATTATAAACAGTTTCGTCTTTACCAGTATCTTTATGGATAATTGTAACTTTAAGTGGAAGATTCTTAGCTTTAATGAGGTTATCAAATTCGATTTGTAAAACCTTGCCAAGACCTGTATCTATAGGTGAATCTTCATTTATAATCAAATCGTGATATCCCACTTCCAGTAATTCAATTAGTTTATTCGTATGTTCGTTATTAGGCTGATAGACATTATTCATCCATTGACTAACAGTAGTATGGTGCACATTAAGCAAAACAGCAATTAACTTATTACTAACCCCTTTAAGTTTAGCCACTTCTTTTATTCTATTTCTGACTTTATTCTTATCCATTTTAAATAATGTGTGTTATTTCTCAATAAAAGTTTGGGTATTACTCAAACTTTTATTATGTTTGTTTTATAATAATGCGACACTAATAGTTAGGCGCTTAGCGTTTTAACTCATGATGTCTCTCTATATGGGAATAATCCGGTAAATTGTCACCCTAGAGAGTCAACCATAAGGTCGCCTTATTTGGATTTTTCATATCTTTGAATCTTCCAATGGGCGGTCTATGCGTTTGTACTTCGATGGGTAAGAGATTTATCTCTATGGTTTTCGACCGGATTTCCACACATTATCGAAGGAGCTAGACCACTCGTTGGTTATTTTAAAAACTTCATAATATTTCCCTAAGAGATACATCGTTCCATAATTTCAATTGTGAGAACGATTTTTTGTTTCTAGCCAGTAGTTCCCCGCTACGTTCTGAAAGGAAAATGGCTTCAAAAAATCATTCTTGCAAGAGATGCTGTAATAGTTGGGTGTACACCTAATTATGACAACATCCAAAACCGCCCTAGGTTCCCAATGTTTTGGAAAAACCGCAGGTTGGCGCTTATTTTAAAATTCGACAGTTTAAAAGTAGCATCAATCTTAATGGTTTCCAAATGATTTGAGGTTTTACCTAAAATATCAGGACAGAAAGGGCTTTTTAAAACAGTACTAACAATTTAAAACCAGAGTATTCATGATTAAATAATGATGACCAAACTGAAACCTCAACATTGAGATGCGCTTCAAATGGAGCTTGTTTTAAATACCTCGCTTTGCCAATGCAATCCTCCATCCCTAAGAAACGGCAGCACAACTCTTAGTGCAACAAAGCGAGCAATATGAATTAGTCTTTTGGGAATGGGCTGCTGTTAGATTTGGTTATTAGCCAGTGGCCCCGCTTCCCTGAAAAAAAAATAATGCCTATGAAATAAACATACCCTAAAATGACCGTGCCATACACCATAATTAGGCACTAAAAAGCCCACTCCCAGTTTTCGACGACAATGGAGCAGGCCAAAAGTTAAAATAATTGTATCACTTTAACCATTGCAAAACTATGACAAATAATCATAACTTGTGTAGGCGCTGGCGTATTTATGCCTGCTGTCTCTTCTTACTAAGCCTTTCCCTAACCCTTTCTGCCCAAGACCTGCTGGTATCGGGCCAGGTTACCGATGGGCAATTGCCCATCTCTGGCGCCAATGTGCTCATTAAAAACACCCACACGGGTGTGGTCTCTGACTTTGACGGGCGCTACACCATTACCGCCAAACCAACGGACAGCCTTCAAGTTTCCTATTTGGGCTATACCACCCTTACCATTCCCATCCAAAACCGCAGTACCATTAACGTCACCCTACAGGAAGATGCCACCGCCCTAGGCGAGGTACAGATCAATGCGGGCTACTATACCACTACTGACCGTGAGAAAACGGGAAGTATTGCGCGTATTACGGCTAAGGATATTGAGGGGCAGCCGGTCAATAATGCATTGGAAGCGTTGCAAGGGCGAGTTCCCGGATTGGAAGTCACACAAACTACTGGACTAGCAGGTGGTGGCTACACGGTTCGAATACGCGGACAAAATAGTATAGCTGCAGGAAATGAGCCACTTTATGTTATTGATGGGGTGCCTTATGACGTCAACTCTTTGAGTAGCCCTTCTTTAGCTGGGCTAGTATTGCCGGGAGGAATTATCAACCCTCTAAACACAATAGATCCATCTGCCATTCAATCCATTGAGGTGTTGAAAGATGCTGATGCCACCGCAATTTATGGATCAAGGGGAGCAAACGGGGTAATTTTAATTACAACAAAGAAAGGGGAAATAGGTAAAACTACTATGTCCTTTGATGTCTCTACTGGAATTAACTATGTAGATGAAATGACCTCCTTGTTAAATACTGCACAATATGTAGCCATGAGAAAAGAAGCCTTTGCCAATGATGGCGTTACTGTCTATCCTGCTTTCGCATATGACATTAATGGCACATGGGATCAAAATAGGTATACCAACTGGCAGGATGAATTTATTGGCAACAGAGGATTAAATAATACATTCAAATCTTTAATCTCTGGCGGAAATGAAATGACTCGTTTTGTCGTTGGAGGAAGTTTCATGAAAGAAACCACAGTATTTCCAAAGGATTTTAATTATAAGAAAACAACTTTTTTTTCCAATCTAGGGCATCAATCTCCAAATAAAAAATTCAAACTTCAATTAACAACGAGCTATGGTCAGGACAAAAACTATTTACCAACAAGTGACTTGATAAGGGTGGCTAAATTTTTACCACCTAATGCACCAAAAATCTATAATGATGAGGGCAATTTGAACTGGGAAAATTCAACGTGGAACAATCCTTATGCCGCATTGGAAAGCACCTACAATAATGAAACAAGTAACCTATTAGCCAACTCTGTAATTAGCTATAGGTTTTTTGAAGGTTTGGAAATTAAAGCCAATCTGGGTTATAGCAAATCTAACTTAGTTGAAAAGCAAGCTAACCCTCATACCATGTATAATCCGGCATATGGTCTAACAAGTACTTCATCCAATGCTTTAAAAAATGAAGGTAAGAGAAGTTCCTGGATAATTGAACCACAGCTAGACACCTCACATAATCTTGGCAAGGGAAAGTTGACTTTTACAATGGGAGCTACTTTTCAGGAGCAGAATATGGAGCAGTTAGGATTGTATGCTTCGGGATTTGTCAATAATCAACAGATTAATAATTTTAGTTCCGCACAGAATTTAAAAATTTTGAATGAGGCCAATTCGCAGTATCGTTATTTGGCTCTTTACTCTAGATTAAATTATAATTGGCAGCAAAAATATATCATTAATCTTACCGGAAGAAGAGATGGATCGAGCAGGTTCGGTGAAGGGAATCGATTCGCAAATTTTGGAGCTATTGGTAGTGCATGGATCTTTTCTGAAGAAAATTTTTCAAAACATTTAAAATGGTTAAGTTTTGGAAAATTGAGAGCCAGTTATGGCACCACGGGAAACGACCAGATAGGCGATTACCAATATCTCAACAACTATAACATATCCAACAACAATTATGACGGACAAATAGGTCTTTATCCATCTCGCTTATATAACCCGCATTTTAAATGGGAAAAAAACAAAAAAATTGAAACGGCCATTGAAGTACAATTATGGGATGACCGCATTGGTTTGGAAGTGGCCTATTATAAAAATCGTTCTGACAATCAGCTTATAGACATTCCTATGCCAGGAACCACGGGTTTTAGTGGTATAAAATCAAATCTTAATGCCATAGTAGATAATAAGGGTTGGGAAATAGGAATACAATCCAGTAATTATGAAACTGATGTTTTCAATTGGAATAGCTCATTTCAATTGACCATACCAAAGACTGAATTGGTATCATTTGAAGGGCTTGAAAATTCAACTTATTCCAGTCAATTGGTATTAGGACAACCCCTTTCGATATATAGGTTATATCAATATTCAGGAATTAACCCGGAGACAGGATTATATGAGTTTGTTGATTACAATGGAGACGGGGAAACCACGGCAAAGGAAGACCGTCAATTAGTTGGAGATGTATCCCCTAAACTTTATGGAAACCTTTATAACTCAATAAAATATAAGAATTGGAATTTAGATATCCTATTCCAGTTTGTAAGAAAAAAAGGACTCAATGAATTTTATAATACTGAACCACCAGGTTTTATGCAAAACCAACCCACTGGCGTTCTGGATCATTGGCTAAATCCGAACAATCCTGGATATTTACAGCCCTATACCTCAGGGCGCAATTTTGATGCGTACTATGCCCATACCAAATTCACCCAAAGTGATGCCATTATTTCTGATGCTTCGTTTATAAGGTTAAAAACAATTTCCTTATCCTATAAATTGCCATTGAAAAAAGAAAGCACCACTTCATGTACACTTTTTCTTCAAGGTCAAAACCTTTGGACACTTACCAATTTTAAGGGAGGAGATCCAGAGCAAATATCAGGTTTTCTGCCTCCCTTAAAAAGATACTCCTTAAGAGTTAAAATAGAACTATAAATAATCGCACATATGAAACCATTCAAAATTATAAAGGAAATTAGATTTTTTATGAAATGTATCACCCTATACTCCATACTACTAATGTTTCTTGGATGTGAAGCCTTCCTAGAAGCCGACTCACCAAACAACCAAATAAACCAAAGCGACGTTTTTCAAGATGAGGCCTATGCAACAGCTGCTGTTACAAACTTATATAGTGCATTACGAGATGACGTTTTACTAACGGGAAAAACTAAAGGCCTGAGTGTTCTGATGGGCCTATACGCAGATGAATTAGATTATTATTCTAGTTCAGGTTCCGCATTTGAAGCTTTTTATAACCATCAAATAATGGCATCAAATACGAATGTCAAAAGTTTTTGGGATGCTTCCTATAAATTGATCTTTATGTGCAATTCTGCTCTTGAGGGATTAGACACTTCCCAGAACATGTCACCATCTGTAAAAAATCAATTGAAAGGTGAAGCTTTGTTTATAAGGACCCTAATACATTTTTATTTAAATAATTTATTTGGTGAGATCCCTTATATCACATCAACCGACTATGTACAAAATCAAAAGGTATCGAAAACGGAACTGGAAAACATAAATCAAATGGTCATTCAAGATTTGATTGAAGCAAAAGCGTTATTAAATGACACCTATCCTTCAACAGAAAGGATAAGAGCAAATAGAGCTGTTGTCTCCGCTTTACTGGCAAGAGTCTATTTATACAATGAAAAATGGCATGAGGCAGAATTAGAGAGTTCATATATTATTAACAATACAGCTATTTATAATCTTGGAACATCACTAAACGAAGTGTTTTTAAAAGATAGCAAAGCGACAATTTTACAACTAAAACCAAAAAAAGTAGGAGACAACACAGATGAAGCCACCTCATTTCTTTTTAGCTCTGCACCACCTCCATTTATAGCTTTAAACCCTGACTTTGTTTCTTCGTTCGCAATCAATGATTTAAGAAAAAGAGACTGGATCAAAGAGGTTACGGGCGGTGACCAAATATGGTATGCCCCTTTTAAGTACAAGCAAAATCAAAACTCTAAAACAAGTCAAGAGTATTCCGTAGTTATGCGTTTGTCAGAACAATACCTGATACGCTCAGAAGCTAGAACTCATTTAGGGGATATAATTGGTGCCATACAAGATTTAAATATGATTAGAAATCGGGCGGGTCTCGAGGATGCAACCGCTTCAAATAGCTCAGAATTGATTGAGGCCATTTTAAATGAGCGCAAGTTTGAATTTTTTGTAGAACATGGTCATCGCTGGTTTGATTTAAAGAGACTAAACAAAAGCGATGAAGTTTTAGGACCAGTAAAGAACAATTGGAAAAAGACGGATATCCTTATGCCTATTCCAGAAAATGAACTTCTATTAAACCCCAATTTAGCGCCACAAAATGATGGATATTAATATAAACAAGTCACAACAAATCTTTTGCCTTAATCTTATTATTGTTGCTATTTACTTCTTCAGTGCTTTAGCATTGGCACAGGTAACAACAAGTAAAAAATTGTATAAAAAGGAATTGGATACACTGTGGAGCAAAAATACTTATATCCAAAATTTGAGTTCTGATGGACTTTGGGTGACATTAAAGAAATTCAACTATAAAAATAAGGAAAGCTATCTCCTCCTAAACACTGAGAATGCAGATACTATCTCATTAGGTCATGTTTCCTCAAATTCCTATTCTAACAATAGTGCGTGGACTGGATATATTAATGAAGATCGAAAATTTACATTATTGAATTTAACAAGTAGGGTAAAGACGAATTACAAGAACGTCATTAAATTCAACTTTGACAGCACAAGTGGCTATCTGGCTTTATGGATTCAAAATTCAGAAAATTTAAATGTTCTTCAGGTGATTAATTTAAATAACCTGAATATCTGGGAGGAAAATGACGTGATAGATTATCAATGGCATCCCCATCTTCCTAAAATTATGATCACTAAAAAAATCCAAAACTATTCAAAGATCTACATGTATGATTTTAGGGGTAATATCGCAAACACCATAAAAGAGTACTCTAAAAATTCTTATTCTCATTTCACAATAAGCAAGGAGGGACAATCTATTGTTTTTTTGGAAAAAGACACCACCTCCTATTCTTTAATCAACTACTCCTGTACAACCGGAAAAAGTAAGTTTTTAAATAATGAGAAGCTACAATTATTGCTGCCAGAAACCACTATTACCAATAAGCAAATATATATTTCGGATAACGGAGCTTCTGTATTTTTCTATCGAAGTGCAATTAAACCGACTAGAGAAACCCACACAACAATGGAGGTATGGAAGTCCTCTGACCCGTGGATTTATCCAAGAATGCAAAATTATATCGAGAACGAACAAAAATTTCTATTGACCCTATGGAATACAAATACAGATGATATAATTCCTGTTACAGACATGGAGCATCCCTCTGTTCAATACAACCCAAATCATGACCACGCCATAGTTTACGACAAGATGCTCTATGAACCGCAGTACAAACAATATGAAGATGTTGACCTATACCTTCGAAATTTTAAAGCAGGTAATAAGAAACTTATTATAAAACAGCAATACAATGAGCATGGTTTCATATCATTATCTCCCAATGGTAGATATATAGCCTACTTTAAAGATCAGGTATGGTGGGCTTTTGATTCAAAATCATTTAAAACAATCGCGCTAACTCAAAATTTGGATATACCCTTTGAACGCGACAATAATTCTGGTGTCAAGGACAAAAGCCCTTATGGTATTCCCGGTTGGTCAGAAGATGAAAAGTATGCTATAATATATGACGAATATGACATTTGGTTGATTGAAATTAATGGCAACTCAAAAATAAAAATTACAAAAGGTAGAGAGAACCTTATAGTTTATAGAATTAGCAGAGATCAAAGAAAAAATGATAGTCAGTATTTAGATCTTTTAAACAACCATTCAGGAATAAGTTATAATTTAAAAGAAGGTTTTATTTTGGAAATGACAAGTGATAATTTTGATACTGGCTATTCTCTTTGGAATAATCGGTCAGGCCTCCAAGAAATTTACTATGATAATACCATAACAGAAGATGTCTCATTAAAAAATGATCTCCTTGTATTTAAAAGTAGTGAATTTAATAAACCACCCGCCATTTTTAAAGTGAACATTAAAAACATTCAGTTAGACATGCTTTATCAAAGCGATTCAGAACTCTTAAATTTCAATCTGGGAGAAAAACGATTTATCACTTATGATATAGAAGATGGAACATCACTAAGAGGATTACTATTTTATCCAGCCAATTTTAATTCAACAAAAACCTATCCAATGATAGTGAAACTTTATGAGAAGGTCATCAAGCACGATCTAATGTATTTTCCACCTTCAGATTATGAATTTACTGGTTTTAATTTACTTAGATATCTCACAAATGACTATTTTGTTTTTATTCCAACTATAGCTTATGAGATTAGAAGCCCAGGAAAATCTGTTATGAAATCGTTAATGCCCGCAATTAATAATATATTGAAAGAATTTCCAATAGACAAAACGCGAATAGGAATATTCGGACATTCTTTTGGCGGTTATGAAACCGCGTTTTTAGCTACGCAAACAAATCTATTTGCTGCTGCGATAGCAGGTTCGCCAGTTACCAATTTAACGCAATATTATCATGACATAGGATGGGACTGGAAGAAGGAACAAATTTGGCGAATAGAAAACCAACAATTTCGCATGGGTGATTCTTATTATAATTTAAAAGAAGATTATAAAATGAATTCCCCATTGAATTATATTGAAAACCTAGAGACACCACTTATGCTATGGACCGGAAAGAAAGATTACAATGTCAATTGGACACAATCCATAAATATGTTTATGGCCATGAAACGATTAAACAAAAAAGGAGAATTGATTTTGTTTGAAAATGAACCACATTATTTGATAAACCCTAAAAATCAAAAAAATCTATCCATTGCAGCCCTTAATTGGTTTAATTTATATTTAAAAAAGGAATGGAGTGATAATTAACTCCATTCCCTCATTGATTACAATCCATTATGAGTCAGTGGAACAATACATGAGGTACTGTTCTCCTGTTCTGCATAAACTTGATTACCGCTGTAAACACATGGCATTAAAGATGCCTGATTACAGTCTTTAGGTGCTGGCACACAAACATTGTCTTGAAAAATGTAACCAGTTCTTAAACCACTACCTTCTTCAAATACTGTTCTTTCTGAAGCAAAAGCAAACGCTATTGCCATTAAAAACGCCATAACTGGCATTCCCAATTTTAAGATTCTCGTTTTCATAATATTAAAATTTAAATTAATGGCCTACTATATTTTACAGGTGTTCAGCCTTACTCCTGATACTGCGCAGTATATTATTATCGGATCTCCGATTTGATTCGGTACACCCATAAGGTGTCGTTGACCAACCCTATGATAAAATCACCAACCACTTTAAATTCCCTTAGCTTTTCTGCATATTGATGATAGAAATAAAAGCTGTGTAGGTAAAAATTGTCTTTTATATGATATTGATCAATGATACTTGCAGAGTTGAGTACCTCATCGTCTTCATATTTACCCAAGCGATCACTGTTGATATAAAGGTGTTGTCCATAAGAATTGGCAAAGCGGTTGACTAAAATGGCATTACCTAATTTTGATTCGTTCTGAGCAGTATAGTGTGCAACATCCAATACTGCGGTACTGACGGTATCAATGGTCTTACCGGTAAACAGGAAGTTTAAGTCCCTATCAGCTAACTCAAATTGATTCCGGTAATAATAAATATATACTACCTGTTGTGTCAGTGCATTCCATAGCAGCTGGCCATCAGTATCAAAAGTACCATCAATCTGGTTTTTGAGTACCTGCGGATGTAACTGTAGTTCAACAGCATCCTGTTCCTTTTGTAGGATGCCCAGGGTATTGGCATTTGTTTGGGTACTGGTTGTCAATACGGCCAATGACATGCTATCCAAAAAAGCAAACTGGTAGAAAAAGGCATCCTCATGGGAAAATAGCGTTGCTTTCCAATCTTTGGTAGCGCCCTTAAAAAGAATCGGTACGGTACCATCGCCAACAAAGAAGTGCGGTGGTCTTACTTCAATTCTCACACGCTTATAGGGAAGTTCATAATTGTCGATCTCTATTTTAAAATCCCGTGTCTGTTCTAGATCTATACTGAAGACCTTCAAATAAAGGGGTGCGTTATAATTACCCAGATAAATGGTACTACTGTCCATTCCTGCGATATAAAATGCATTAGATTCCAATTGGTATGCTCCAATTTTCTCTAGAGCATGGGGAATATAGGCTCTTTGAAAAGCATTGTTCCGTTTAATTTCCCTGGCTGAAGTTGCAAACAGCACCACCATAATACCTATTCCCGTGAGCAACACTAAAAAAAGCCGCACACCGGTTTTTCTCAGTGGTGCTTTCTCTAATAAGGCGATGGCCAATACTGCCAATGCTATAAAAACACAATTAAATACTAAATGTTCCGTCCACCCCAATGCTTCCAAAACACCCCCACAGGAACAGGGAACAAAAGGTGTAAAATTTAATATGATGACGATGTATGACGTAAATAGTGTCATTAAAAAATAGGCCACATATAGCCCAAGCAAACGCGATTTCTTAAGGGAGAGTAACAGCGCTACAAAAATTTCAATAACAATGACTCCCCAAGACACGATTGCCGCAAAGGCAGCCAACAAAGGAGACTGGCCTAACTGCGACTGGAACGTCTGAAAATCCATTAATTTGGTAACCGCTGCATACACAAATAAAAGAATGAACAGTAAACTGACGATCCATAGTATTTTTTGAGTAAAGGATTTAGGAACTCTCATATCATTTGATTTGATATGGTAAAGTTCCTTACTTCAATTTGATTAAAAAGTGCAATGTGTTGTACATTCGGGATTATTTTACGGCAAACAGCATTATAAGTCCTTGAAAGTTAGGTTTCGACGCAAATCTGTAGGGGTATACCCGAATTTTTTTTTGAATGTTCTTGAAAAATGGGCGAGACTCTTGAAACCTGTCCTGTAGGCTATATTCTTGATAGCAATATCACTGTACTGAACCATCATTTGTGCCTTCCTCAAACGGGCATCCATATGAAATTTATAAACCGTGACACCATAAAGCACCCTAAAACCATATTTCAGTTTAAACTCGTTGGTGCCAAACTTCACTGCCAGATCCCCTATAGGAGAATAACTTTTTTCTGGATATTTGGAGATCAGATCGTACGCCTTTCTAATTCGGCGAATGTCGTCTTGGGTCAATGTGACGCGTCTTTTTGGATTTCCAAATTTGGTGCTCTCAATTTGTCTCACCATTAGTTTCTTTGACTTAATGACCTTGTCCCTCACGTCATCCTGTAATTTTTTTTGATTGGTTGTATGGTGGACAAGTGTGACCAAGGTAAGCGTCCCATTATCCCTATTGCCGACCATTCGGGCAACATGCACTTTCTTTGGCAATAGCAGTTTTGAGTTGGTTTTGAACGACAGCTCCACATCAACATCAAGTAAATTTTCTTCCGAAGTGCTCCATATTTTTTTCCAAATTTTCTTCGACCTGCTGTCCAGAAATTCCACAAATGCCATCTTATCCTCAGCTATCCAATCCATGCCCAAGATCTCCAGTCCCTTTTGGTTTGTATGCCTAATCAGACCATTTTGGTCAAGGATGAAACTCATTTGTACGATTTCCAGTATTTCTGAATCCCTGTTGTCGCGTCCATGATGTACAATGGAATCTCCAAGCTCTTCTGCCAGCATGTTCAGGGTCACGACCAACCCCTCGATTTCGTCGTTCCGCTCGGAGCGTTCTATCCGATATTGGAAATTGCCAGTGGCCAATTGCAACAAGATCTGATGGATGGAGCCTATTCTAAGTCTGCTTTCACGGTCCATATTGTAAAAAATTAATCATAGTTTTTAGTCCTGTATAAACGTTTTAAGAAATTTCACTGCGGTATCGATATCCACAAAGATTTTGGAAGGTACCGCATGAGGGTTCGTATGAAGATAGTATGAGGAGAGGCTTTTTGATACAGGTGGCCCTACCACAAAGGCGACGGCCGTCAGAAGGGTTGAACCTTCAAACGAGAAATAGGAGCGGGCAGATTTCGTTATTTCCCTGACCGCCCTGATATCACAAAGTACCGGCATGCCCAGTCCCTTTTGGATCTCCAGCCTATCCCTGACAATGCATAGGGCTGCATTATGTTCCAAAACAATGTGCTTATACCTGACGTGTAGAATCCCATCATTAAATTCATAAGTCGCAAAGTCATTCTGAAAGGGCATGGTAGAGTATTTGAAAATTGGCATTAACAAAATTAAGAAATTAACATCAGAAAAAGTTGACTTTAACGGATAACAAGTTGAACAATAGGAATTAGTAGTTGACTAAAATGTAAAAAGATTTGACCAATCGGGATTATAATGGATAATTGAGGTTAAATTATACCAAAACATATTAATTTCTATCCCATAAAAATAATTGGCCATGTTTTCAATCGAAATCTGGGCAAATTTTATCAAACGATTAATCCTTTGCAGATGAAATATCAAAAGTTGATATCTGAATTCGAGACCCAGTTGGAGCATCTGGAATCTAAAAATGAGGATGTCCTTTACAAGGCCGAAAATGGGATTACCAAAACTGAAAAATGTATCAAGCTCTTGCGCCAAAAGGTGTTGGAAATGGGATTTAAGAGTACAGAGGAGGAGATCTGTTTTTTTAAGCATATTAAGCCCCAAATTTTCAGCAAACTCATCTACTATGTCAAATTGTTTAATATTGAAAGTAAACGGCCACGGAGCAGCTCCAAATTCCAGATCAAATATCTTAATGGCCACATCAATAAATTGCAGATATATTTCAATGACAATTTAGATTTTTACCATTATTACAGAAGAGGAGCTACTACGCTTGATGAAGAATATTTCATTCGGGGCAAGACCGATCTTCGATCGCCCACCGAATCGTATCATTTTTTTGTCGATGATCAATTCGCTACTTCTCAAGACACTACTGTTGCGATGATCATGGCATACGATATGCTCATCGTATATTTACAACAGGAAATTGAAAAATTAGAATCAAATAACAATGCTTACCAAAACGCAATGAAAAATTCATCTTCAAAACTTTTTTGGACTGGAAACAAAACGGAATTAATTGAGCTCATCTACGCTCTTCATAGTAGTGGGGCAATAAACAGTGGTACGGCTGACATTAAAGAGCTGGCCTCCGTATTTGAGCAATTGTTCAACATTGAACTTGGCAACTATTACCATACTTTTATAGAAATCAGGGCGAGGAAATCCAGCAAAACCAAATTCATGAACAAACTAACGGATTCCCTAATTAAAAGGTTTGAAAATTCAGACGGATAACCCATAGGTAAGTCCAACTTGGGAATCCCAAATCCCTTTCATCTCCCATTTACTTTTATATCATTTGGAGTTAAAAACCTTGTGTTTCTTCTCTTTCCCATACCAAAAAGATACAAATTTTATTTCCATAAAAATATCCCACCTTGGGGCTGACTATTGATGATCTATCAACAATATCCAACAAATTTGTAGAACGAAAGTCAAATCAGGTCAGGGGCTATCATTCTAGATGAATGCAAAATGGTAGTCCCTTTCTTTAAAACCTCATTTTTCGTAGTTTGCACGTTTATTCTCCAAAGCTGTTAAATTAAAGTTCATAGCGCAAAAATCTTACACTTTAATATTATTCGTTATACATTTTTCTTTATCGGTCTGATATGCTTTGGACTGGGAGTGGCTGTTTCTGTTAAGGTTAAGTATTTGGGATTACACCCATGGGATGTTCTTAATGTAGCATTATTTGAACATTTTGGTCTTAGCATCGGCACGTGGAGTATTATCGTGGGTTTGTTTCTCATCAGCATATCATTGCTGGTCAGAAAAAAATATGTGAATATCGGGAAATTTCTAAATGCCTTGCTAATTGGTCCTATTATGGACTTATTTTTGTGGTTAGATATCTTGCCAGATGCTAGTAATACTTGGACAGATTACCTTCTGCTATTTCTGGGCATTTTGCTGATTGGCTTAGGGGGCGGTCTTTATGTATCTGGAGGTGTAGGTGCTGGACCGCGTGACGGATTCATGCTTTCCATTTCAGAACGAACGGGGTTATCTGTAGCTAAAGCAAGAATCATGGTGGAAGGCATCGTGCTGGCTATTGGATTTCTTCTTGGCGGTCCGGTCTTTTGGGCAACCTTTATCTATACGTTGATATTGAGTCCAATTTTTCAGTTTTCTTTAAAGTTCTTCACGCGTTTGCGATCAAAATTAGAGGGAGGATATTAAGCCTACTTATTTGAGCTTCTGTTTTTATTGTAGTTAATTAAATAATGACCTCACCTCTTCATAGATCCTTTCAAAATTAGCTTCTAAATCTGCATTAGAAAACTCCTTAATGCCTGTTGGAAACTCCCTCTGTATCTTCTGCAATTTAAACTGGACACTCTTATCCTTCCCATCCGCATAAGTTATAAACTCCCCCTGCTTCAACCGAAAGAAAACATCAGCTCTAATTTTTGGTATTTCCTTTTCTCCCGTAGTTA
>JBBSOJ010000039.1:0-17413 GCA_038259855.1 Flavobacteriales bacterium | reverse complement strand
ACACCTCTATGGATATTGGCATTATAATTACTGTAATAATCTACAATAACGTCAATGACTTGTTGCGGCGTCTGTGATGTGGCGGCATTGTCTAAATACACCAAGGGCTTTCCATTGACCTTTCTTGAAAGTATCGGGAAGTCTTTTCTTATTTTTTCGACTGGGAACATGATTAAATTTTTAGTTTTTCCGGATTTTGTCTACTATCCCAAATGGTTAAGATGATAATACTATCATTCGAAATTTCATAGAACATTAAATAATCGCGAACGATTTTTATCTTAACACCTTTATCTAATGTAGGTCTACCAATTTCTGGATATTGCGATATGATTTTGTCGCTTCTCGAAAGAGCAGATGAAGTTTTATACTGTAGGTTTTAGAATTATTTCGATTTGTCCAGTATTCAAAAATTGAGATTCTATCTTTTTTGGCTCTTTCTGTCCAAACTATTTTTTTAACCATTGCTTAAATTCAGCTTCGACTTCTTCATCAGAAGAATATCGTCCTTTTTTAATGTCTTCTCTCGCTTCAGCGATGGCATTTTGCTGACCTTCATTAAGTTGATATACTTCGACATCAATTGGCTGCTGAATATCGAGAAATCGACAGAATTCTTCAAGCATGTCAGTACTTTCCGTGGCTTGAATTTTATCGATAAGTTTATTTTTTAATTTGACGATATCCATGATTCAGGAATTTTAAAACTAAAATACGATATTATTATTTCATTCGAGATTTTTAGCCCAGATAGCAGTGGCATCCTTTTTTGCTTCATTCAAAGCAAAAAAGATAAAACGGATAGCTGGAAATAGCTTCAAAAAAATTCTAAAGATCGAACCCGAGGTTGACGCCCAATTTATTGGCAATGATCTTGGTGATACGTTGCTTGATTTCAGGAATCTTTACGGAACTCAACACATTATTACTAAAGGCATACATCAATAGTGCTTTCGCTTCTTTCTCTGGAATACCGCGGGATTGCATGTAGAACATGGCGCTTTCATCTAACTGACCAATGGTGCAGCCGTGCGAGCATTTTACGTCATCTGCAAAAATTTCCAATTGTGGCTTGGTATTGATGCTGGCTTTATCGCTTAATAAAATGTTGTTATTAGCCTGAAATGCATTTGTTTTTTGCGCTTCTTTATTCACCAACACTTTCCCATTAAAAACGCCTGTTGATGCATCAGCAAATATACCCTTGTAATCTTGATGACTTTCACAATTTGGTTCAATATGATGCACCAACGTATTGTGATCTACGTGCTGTTTAGAACCAATGATCGTAACGCCTTTTAAAGTTGAATCGATACGTTCGCCGTTTTGGTAGAAATTCAAGTTGTTGCGTATGAGTTTTCCGCCGAATGAAAATGTATGGACCGACGCCACACTTTCCTGTTTTTGGTCTATAAACGTAGAATCGATCAAGGAGGCATTTTCATGATCGTTCTGGATTTTATAATAATCTACAATCGATCGTTTATTCGCGTAAATCTCCGTAACAGCATTGGTCAAAACGGCATTACTGTTTAAACTTTGATGTCTTTCGATGATCTGCACATGCGAATTTTCATCAACCACTATTAAATTACGGGGTTGTGCCAACAAAGCGGCCTCATTACCCGTGGAAAAATGAACAATCTGAATTGGTTTTTCAACCATTTTGTTCTTTGGAATATGAATGTAAGCGCCTTCTTTAGAAAATGCTGTGTTTAATGAAGACAAACTGTCTTTGGTAGCAATTTTATTGAAATAATTTTCAATAATTGGTTGGTATTTAGGTTTGGACAATGCCGAAGACATCAGGCAAACATCTATACCGTCGTGAGTTGTTTGTGACAGATGTGATGAGTATTTACCGTCAATAAACACAATTTTATAAGTATCGATGTCATGGATAAAGTACTTTTTGACATCATTGTATTCAATCGCATTTTCATGTTTTGGAAAAACGCTATAATCGTGTTTAAGAATACTGTTGAGTGATGTGTATTTCCAAGCTTCATCGCGCTTGGTGGGAAATCCTTGTGTTTCAAACAATTTGATTGCCTCGCTGCGCACATCATGAATTGGCGAATCGATGTCCACAAGGTTTTCGAATGCCATGAATGATGATATGAGTTTTTCTTTAAGTTCCATTTTTTCTAGTCTTCAGTCGGCAGTCTTCAGTCTTCAGTCTCACTGTGGACTGCTTACTGAACACTGCTTACTTATTTTAAGCGTTCACTTCTTCTTTAATCCAGTCGTATCCTTTTTCTTCCAATTGATGCGCAAGTTCTTTACCGCCCGATTTTACAATGCGACCTTCAAAAAGTACGTGTACAAAATCAGGAACTATATAATCCAATAATCGTTGGTAGTGTGTAATGACGATGACAGCGTTGTCCTTACTTTTAAGTTTGTTAACACCATTGGCAACAATCCGTAGTGCGTCGATATCCAAACCTGAATCGGTTTCATCCAAAATTGCCAATTTAGGCTCCAACATGGCCATTTGAAAAATTTCGTTACGCTTCTTCTCTCCTCCTGAAAAGCCTTCATTGAGCGATCTCGACAAAAATTTTCTATCGATTTCGAGCATTTCCGATTTTTCACGAATCATCTTAAGCATTTCATTTGCTGGCATATCTGGCAAACCTTTCGCTTTACGATTGGCATTGATAGCCGTCTTGATAAAGTTGGTAACACTCACACCAGGAATTTCTATCGGATATTGAAACGATAGAAACACCCCTTTGTGGGCGCGCTCTTCCGCAGATAATTCATCGATATCTTCATCATTTAAAAAAATAGTGCCATCAGTTACTTCATATTCTTCTTTACCAGCAATCACAGAAGCCAAGGTACTTTTACCAGAACCGTTTGGTCCCATAATGGCATGGACTTCACCAGCCTTTACTTCTAAATTGATGCCTCTTAAAATGGCTTTATCTTCAACACTTGCGTGTAAATCGTTGATTTTTAACATACTTTCTTAACTTTCAATTTTCAATCACCAAAATCCAATTTCAAAATGGGTATTTGGTAGTTTGTATTTTATAATTTACTCTTGCTTACCTAATTTTATAATCTCGTTTTGATCAGCATTTACTTTTGTGACTTTTATGATCTCAATGATATCGATGCGATTATCCCAGCCTTCTTCATTTTCAGGTTTTTTCGAAGTTTTCACTTTTAAAGTGACAGCAACTTCATCAGACGGCTCATTTTTAAGCGTTTCGGATTGAAGGATCAACTCTTGAAGCTTTTCATTTTCAACCACCCCAAACAATTCACTTTTAGTCTGAAATACCGCCGCATCCGCATAGTACATAAACGTTCCTGATACCTCTTTGACAGTTTCTGAAGCTTCAAGTTCATCATCAATGGCAGCACCCTCTGTTTTAGAGTCTTCTTTACAACTTGTAAATACGGTGATCAAGCAAAAAATAGCAACTAATTTCTTCATTATTGTAATACACTTGTTTTACTGGCTCAAATGGATTGAGCTTCAAGATTATTTATCCAACAGAACCTTCTAAACTGATTTCCAATAGTTTCTGTGCTTCTACGGCAAATTCCATCGGTAACTTGTTCAACACTTCTTTACTAAAGCCATTTACAATTAAGGCAATTGCTTTTTCTGTATCAATACCTCGCTGATTGCAATAGAAAATCTGGTCTTCACCAATTTTGCTGGTAGTGGCTTCATGTTCTATTTTTGCTGACTTATTTTTTACTTCGATGTAAGGAAACGTATGGGCGCCACAATCGTTGCCCATCAACAAACTATCGCATTGAGAAAAATTTCGGGCATTGTCTGCACGTGAACTTATGCTCACCAATCCTCTATATGAGTTTTGGGATTTTCCTGCTGAAATTCCTTTAGAAATAATGGTCGACCTTGTGTTTTTACCCAAATGCACCATTTTGGTACCGGTATCAGCCTGCTGAAAATTATTGGTTACAGCGATGGAATAAAATTCCCCTACTGAATTATCCCCTTTCAAAATACAACTAGGATACTTCCAAGTAATGGCAGAACCTGTCTCAACTTGCGTCCATGAAATTTTAGCGTTCTTTTCGCAAATGCCACGTTTGGTCACAAAGTTATAAACACCTCCTTTGCCTTCCGCATTTCCTGGATACCAGTTTTGGACAGTGGAGTACTTTATTTCGGCATCATCCAATGCAATTAGCTCTACTACGGCGGCGTGCAATTGGTTTTCGTCACGACTTGGTGCAGTACAACCTTCTAAATAACTAACATAACTTCCCTCATCGGCGATCAAGAGCGTTCTCTCGAATTGACCCGTTCCCGCTTGATTGATTCTAAAATATGTTGAAAGTTCCATTGGGCAACGCACCCCTTTCGGAATGTAGCAGAAACTACCATCACTGAATACGGCAGAATTTAACGATGCATAAAAATTATCTTTCTGCGGAACCACCGTACCGATGTATTTTTTTACTAATTCTGGATGTTCTCTAATCGCTTCGCTTATCGAGCAGAATATAATACCCTTTTCGTTTAATGTTTTTTTGAACGTTGTGGCGACTGACACAGAGTCAATTACTACATCCATAGCAACCCCTGTGAGCTTTTTTTGCTCATCAATCGAAATTCCCAGTTTTTTGAAGGTTTCCAATAATTCAGGATCAACTTCATCAAGACTGTCATATTTAGGTTTGCTGTTTGGCGCAGAATAATATGAAATAGCTTGGAAATCAGGCTTAACGTACTTGACATTCGGCCATTCTGGTTCGACCATCTCTTTCCAGCCCCGGAAGGCTTCCAACCGCCAATCGGTCATCCATTGTGGTTCTTCCTTTTTTAAGGAAATAGCTCTAACGATATCCTCATTGAGTCCAACAGGAAAGGTATCCGATTCCATTTCTGTATAAAAACCATATTCGTACTCTTTGGTTTTTAACTCTTCCCTAAGGTCATCTTCTGTATATTTACTCATAGATTTTGTTTTGTTTGTTCGATGTCTTCAAAATTGAAACATCGATCTTGTACACGATTGGTTATAGCGAAAATGATTCGCCGCAACCACATGTTCTATTGGCATTAGGATTGTTGAAAACGAATCCTGCACCATTCAACCCACCAGAGTATTCTAGTGTGGTTCCAATCAGATATAAAAAGCTCTTTTTGTCAACAATGATTTTTACACCATTGTCTTCAAACACTTTGTCTTCTTCTTGCTGATTTTTATCAAATTTAAGATCATAGGACAATCCAGAACAACCGCCACTTTTAACACCCACTCGGACAAAATCCGTTGTAGCATTAAAACCGTCTTCGCTCATAAGATCTATCACTTTCTTTTTAGCTGTTTCAGAAACTTTTATCATAAATAATAATCCCGTACTGACTGTCCCAAAGGGAAGCAACTCGCGCTGGGTTAGCTTGAGCATTTAGTTATTATCTAATCGTTGTTATTCAAAACCATCAATTAAGACAGTTTCTAAATAGTGTGCAAATATACGACTTAAGTCCTGTTTTTCCACATAACCTAACATTATATTAGCATATGACTTTATGCGTTTTAGCTATTAATTTTGGTAGTCGGGATTGGTAAGAAATGAAGGATCGGAAAGAGATAACAAAAATGCTTTTAAATCAGATTTGTCCTGTACCGATAATTGTACACCACCTTCGCTTACTTTTTTCATCAAAGGATCAATGGTTGGTGAAAACTGAAGACCTTCACTGTAATGATCGATGACTTCATCGAGAGTGGCAAATCGGCCATCATGCATATAAGGCGCTGTAAAAGCCAAGTTTCGGAGACTGGGCGATTTAAATTTTCCGTTTTCTGCAGGGTCGCCTGTAACAGCCCCCAATCCGAGATCTGTGATGAGGGCATCAAGGCCATTATTATGAAAGTCGTTATCTGTCCATAACGGATTGTTAGGACTTCCATGACAGTGAAAACAGTCACCACGGGATTCATCCATAAAGACGTCTAAACCACTTAGTTCCTGCGGTGTTAAGGATGCCTCTCCCAAAAGATATTTATCGAATTTAGAATTGGCAGAGATCATCGTGCGCTCAAACTGCGCTATGGCTTTTGTGACCTGTTCTTTTGTAATGTTTGAATCACCAAAAGCCGATTCAAACAACGCTGGATAGTCAGCATGCTCTTGCAATCGCTGAACGACTGTTTCCCAAGAATTTGCCAACTCTGCTGGATTTGTAACCGGTTCCAATGCTTGGTGTTCTAAACTAAAAGCGCTACCGTCCCAGAAAAATTGTTCGCCGTAATTCCATGCAAGATTAAACAATGGCATGGAGTTTCTTGTCCCCAAAACGCCAGCAATACCATCACTTAAAGCCGTATCATCCGTAAAGGAATTTTGCGGTTTATGGCAACTTGCGCAGGCTTGGGTATTATCGGCTGATAAAATCCTATCAAAAAATAACTTTTTACCTAAAGCAACACCTTCAACCGTTTGAGGATTATCCGAAGGAATTATTGGCGAAATGATATTATCCTCAAATAGCTGCGGAATGTTGAGCGGCATTGGCGTTGCTGACACCGGTACATAGGTATCACTTGAGTCTTCTGAACATGAAAATGTCAGAAAAACAAGCATCATTACACAATATAAAAACCGTCTTTTCAAATTTAAACTTATTCGTTCGTTACCTCCCCTAAACTAAACGCATCCCTACCGTTTTCACTGATCATAATTTGTGCGGAAGAATTAGGCATCAACATTTGGTTCAGTACATTTAAGTCCCACATGTTTGGACTTTTGAACCATTCCGCAACATTCATCTTTATCTCGATAGTTGAAGTGTTAGAAGTTAAATTCACACCACCAAGATCTACATTAAAAAAGGTGTCTTGAGGAAATGTCGGGTTACCAGGGTTGTCAACGGCTCGGATGGCGTGAAAGTTATAACCCTGATCCTCTGCTGCAGCGTTTCGGAATTTACCATCCAATTGCATGTAATGATACCCACCACCCAACATATCTGGTACGTTGAAAGAAGCCGAATTCAAATCGATATAATTCTGGCTATTGTCTAGATTGTTGAATCCGAACGTAAAACTAACGTTTGAAAATTCGCCCAACGAAAAATTGTCTTCGGCTTCGAATGTTAGTTGTTTTTCCAGATCTCGACCATTCGTTACATCGATAAGCTGATAGTCATTGACAAATGTTTGAGTACCATCCGATTTTGTAAGAACAATATTTGAAATCAAGTAGCGCAAGCGCTCAATACTCATCACATCACCTTTAGCGTTAGTAAACTGAAGCGCATTGAAATCATCATTTGTGATCGGGATCCCGTCCCAATTATGGGAAAATTTCAATAGCACTGTTTGATTGGAAGCAACAGGAGCAGGTGCACTATCATCATCATTATTACACGATACCAAGCAAAAGAACACGGCACATAATACTAATATTCCTTTTTTCATTTTAATTTAATTTTATTATTAACGCATCCGAGAAGCCTTTATTTTCCATGATATCGCCATCATTACTTGATGACTCACCAACTACAATAAAGGAGCCGTCTATCAGTTGTGTCGCATCGTATGCAAAATCTATCATAGAACCTCCAATGGATTTTTGCCATTGTAGATCACCATTGGCATCCGTTTTAAGTACCCATGCATCATTTTGACCATTGTTGTCACTTACGTCCCCGTCAGAACTGCGTGAACTTCCGGAAATCAGAAACCCATTGTCTTGGGTTTTTTGAATGGAGCGACTCACATCAAACCCAGTACCGCCGTACGTACGTTCCCAGATCAATTCCCCCAAGGGTGATATTTTTAGCATCCAAACATCCGCAGCACCATTATTTTGTGACACATCCACATCTCTACTTCGTGTTTCTCCTGCAATCATAAAATTACCATCTCCTGAAGTCACAATAGATCTCGCCTCGTCAATTTCTGTTCCGCCATAAGTCTTTTCCCATTCGATATTACCAACAACATCAATTTTTGTTACCCAGCAGTCGTAACTTCCCTTATTATTAGAAATATCAACATCGACGCTGTCAGAAGTCCCCACAATGATAAACCCATTATCTTGGGTTTGAATGACATCATACGGTGTATCGGTAAAAAAACCTCCATAATATTTACTCCATTCCTGATCGCCATTTGAGGTTAATTTAATGGCCCAATAATCACCTCCCGCATGCTGAATACTCTGGCTTCTTGAGTTGCCTTCGCCCCCAGATGCTGTAACGTCTAAAACACCAACCAATAAATAGCCAGCATCGCTCGTCTGAACCATCGAAATACCTTCGTCAAGACCCGAATAGCCGAAGGATTTTTGCCATGTTAAATTTCCAGAAGCATCCAATTTAGATAACCAATAATCTCTTAAACCTGCGTTAGTCGATACATCATCATCGCTACTACTTGCAAACCCTAAAATCGCAAAACCTCCATCAACTGTTTGTATGATTTTATTTCCTCTGTCATCACCAGATCCGCCAAATGTTTTTGACCATTGCAATTGATTTTGGGCGTCAAATTTCAATACCCAAAAATCGTAACTATCGTTTTGTTTGTCTATAATATCACCATCACTACTCTGGGCGTAGCCTAAAACCACGTAACCACCATCTGTCGTGCTCACAACCGATTGTGCGCTTTCATTTTTAGTACCCCCAAACGTGGATGTATTTTCAATCGATGCTGGCGTATCTGTCGTAAGAATGGGAGTACCAGAATCATCAGAAGAACATGATGACACTAAAACACCAATCGCTATTATAAATTGGCTATATTTTTTAAATAACATTCAAAACCGTTTTATGTTCCACTTTTTCTAACAATAAACATACCACCATTAATATCGCTGATGATAATATTTCCACTCTCAAAATATGGATACACATTCCATGCACCTCGAAAACTGGTACTGTTAGTTGGGGGATACGTATCGAAGAATCCAACTTCAGTCATCACTCCGTTGTTAATACCACTGATATCGATGATCCTTAAACCGGCGGCATAATTTGCTTGGTAAAAAAGAGTTCCCTTCACATAACCATTGTGGTCAATTGCGGCCGTTGGCCCGAAATAATTCATATGAAACTGTGGATTATCTAAATCCGTAAAGTCGAATACAATGGTTTTCGTATTGTTCCCAAAATTTCGTTCATCTAGCTCATCACCCAGAATAAAATATTTCATGTCTTCTGTAAACCAACCCTGATGGGTGTACCCAATATTACTATAACCAATCCCTGATATATTGATAGGATTAGCTTTATCGGTTACATCTACGATAACGACCTCATCTTCATTGCTTCCTATCAAAATTTCGCGTCCAACATAATCTGCATCCGGACCATTGTAGGTAATGACTTGCGCATCATGCGAGTACGAGTCGTCGGCAAAACCGCCAGCAGCAACAGGATTTGTAGGGTTCTGAATATTTATAAAGTGTGGACCACCGTTAAAAGTTTGAGTTCCCACAGCGTATGCAAATCCAGACGCTTCATTGATAACGATATTATGAGCACTTCCAAATCCCGTATATCGTGCATCGGCAGTAAAATTGGCAGGAGGATTTGGTACGTTTCGTAAACGCGCCAGATTAAATACCTGCATGCCATGCCCTGGAGCTTCGCTTACAATAAAGGCGTGATCATTATAAACTTTCACGTCACGCCACGGGCTGCTCCCTGTAGCTGATGGCAATCTACCTAACAAAATCGGTTGTGATGGTTGCGATACATTAACAAAGGCAGTACCCGTAGAAGTGGAAATGAGCGCATACTCTTGGCCCGTTGAGGAATCTGTCCAACCCCAAGAATCATTTCCTTCGGCATTAGGGCCCCCTAAAGTTTCGACATCAATATGGGACATTAAATCATAATCGTTACAGGCATAAGGTCCTGCCATCCCATTAATGCATAAAAACATGGGATCTAAATTGTTGATTCCGTCGCAGACATCACCAACACCATCATTATCTTCATCTGCTTGATCTGGGTTTGCAATAAGCGGACAGTTGTCCACAGTATCTAAAATCCCATCATTATCATCATCGTCGTCACAGGCATTTCCTATGCCGTCATTATCAGTATCCAACTGATCTGGGTTTGCAATATCAGGGCAATTATCAATCGTGTTTTCAATACCGTCATTATCCGTATCGGTATTCACTACTGGAGCGACACCGTCATCTTTAGAACAGCTAAACATTACGAGAAACAGGGCAATCAGTAAAGCATTAATACTTGGGGACTTTAATATTTTCATTGTGTTTTATTTAATTAAGAACGAAAGATACTATCAATATCGTATAAAAAGAAAGCTTTTGTAGTTAAAAATTGTAGTCCGTAAAAAACTAATTAAATTTGCACCATGATAGAAGATAAAAACCAGCAGCGCACCTCCATCAGTGAATTAGGTGAGTTCGGGCTTATAGAGCATTTAACGCAACATTTTGAAATTAAACAGTCTTCAACAATCAAGGGCATTGGCGACGATGCCGCTGTTTTGGATTTCAACTCTAAAAAAATCGTGGTTACTACAGACCTATTGGTTGAGCATGTGCACTTCGATTTGAGTTATATGCCATTAAAACATCTGGGATATAAAGCCATTATGGTGAATCTTTCCGATGTCTATGCGATGAATGCAGAGGCGACACAGGTAACGGTTTCCATTGCAGTGTCCAATAGATTTCCCTTGGAGGCCTTGGAGGAACTATACGCCGGAATTGAATCGGCTTCTAAATTTTACGATGTTGATGTCATAGGAGGCGACACAACCTCATCAACCACAGGATTGATCATCTCCGTTACCGCCATTGGAGAGGTTGAAGCTGAAAATGTTGTTTATAGAAATGGTGCCAAACCGAACGATCTTTTAGTGGTCACTGGCGATCTAGGTGCGGCTTATATGGGACTGCAGGTTTTAGAACGAGAGAAAGAAGTATTTAAAGTGAATCCAAACAATCAACCTGATTTGGATATGTATTCTTACATTATTGAGCGCCAGTTAAAACCGGAAGCTCGAAAAGATATTATCAAACTTCTCAAAGAGCTCAATGTCAAACCAACTGCGATGATAGACATCAGTGACGGCTTGTCGTCAGAAATCATTCATCTATGCAAGCAGAGCAAAGTCGGCGTAGAACTTTATGAAAACAAAATACCTTTAGATCCACAGGTGATTTCTACGTGTGAGGAATTTAATATTGATAGTACTACCATTGCACTGAATGGCGGAGAAGATTATGAGCTGTTAATGACTATTTCGCAAGAAGATTTTCCAAAAATAAAAGGAAATCCCAATTTGACAGTCATTGGTTACATGACGGATGAAGAAAAAGGGATGAATCTAGTGACACGCGGAGAAACATTAGTGCCCATTATTGCCAAAGGCTGGAACGCACTTAAAGATTAATAACGTATTCAATCTTCATTTAATCCCCATTTGAATATAGAATCTAATCTTATTCGAATAGATTTGAAATTAGAATTTAATACCCTACCGCATTAGGCAAAAACACGTCTGTATTATAAGATCGCTCTTTTAATCGTAATCGTCTTCTTTTGTAAATGTCTTCTAGAATGGTATTGATCTCTTTGAATTTAGGAGTCAATTCAATCAAATTGCCATTGCTGTTTGTTGTTAACTGTTTTTTGCAACACTTGCAGGTATATTCCTTAACGTGCAAGGTGACTTTTTTTGATACTTGATACTGATGTCCGAAAAGACTGCAGTACAGCTTCATTGGGGCGGAAGTGGTGTTGGCTTTATTCATGGTTCAATAGTTAAAACACTCAAAGCTAATAAAATAACTTAATTACACGGTTTAAACGCTTTATTTTTCGATGAACTGTATTATTTTGTAAGTTGATTCTTCTTTATTCTCTAAATGACTCATATGTCCGTCTTCAAATTCGATCAATTCAATATCTGTTCCTTTTATTTGTTCTAAAACAGACTCATAATCCAATACAGGATCTCTTCGACCCACAATGATCATTTTTTTGAAGGACGAATCCTGCAATATATACGAACGATCCTTTCTGATTTTCATGCCCTCCAAGGCTGCGACAATTCCTTGTAGCGGTGTTTTTAAAGCTTGTTCCTTTGTGT
Source organism: Flavobacteriales bacterium (assembly GCA_038259855.1). Taxonomy (GTDB): domain Bacteria; phylum Bacteroidota; class Bacteroidia; order Flavobacteriales; family Flavobacteriaceae; genus JBPOFM01. Next base: position 5,324 of record JBBSOJ010000039.1, on the reverse strand, counting down.
CTGCTATTTCTTGGACCATTCGAGGTCGGTTATCATCTGAAAAGAGATTGGCAATAGACATGGATATAAAGGCTTTATAATTCTGTTTTACGGCAGCAATGGCCCTGTCCCTATTTGTTTTTCTATCTTCAGAATCCGCTTGCGCCGTCGAATTCATAAGGCACAGACCGGTTACATGTTCTGGGCACAATTCAGCATAAGCCAAAGCAACATAACCTCCCATTGAATGTCCAACAAATTTGAGTTTGTCTATGTTTAAATGGTTGAGCACGGCATTGATAGCCTCGGCCATCAGTTCCATGGTATGCACATACCCGAGACAACCCGTTTGTCCATGCCCTAACAAATCTATTGTGATGACACGCTGCGATGTTGGAATTTGCGCGCTGATCGATTGCCACATAAAGGCATTCTCCAAAAAACCATGGAGAAAAACAGTAACGCTCCCCTGACCTTTATCCGTATAAAAAATTGGGATCCCTTTATGTTCTAAAATCATTTTTCTAGTATATTCGGCAAAGATATTAATTTAGCCAGCAGTCTTCGAACAACATTGACAAATCAAATCAAGCGCTGCAGACATTTTTTAAATGACGAAAACAAAACAGATTATCATTACCGGTTTTGCCCTGTTTTCCATGTTTTTTGGAGCAGGAAATCTCATTCTTCCGCCATTTTTAGGTTATAAGACTGGCGAAAGTTGGTTTTTGGTTGCGCTAGGTTTTGTAATTACCGCGGTAATGATACCAATTTTGGGAATCGTGGCTCACGCGAAACTTCAAGGGACCATGCATGATTTTGCCAAAAAAGTGTCTCCATGGTTTAGCGGTGTGTATTGTTTTGTGGTCTATGTTATTTGTATCGCATTGCCAGCCCCTCGGACGGCCTCTGTAACCCATGAAATGTCCATTGCCCCATTTTTTGAATCAAGTGCTCTGATGACTAGTGTGATTTATTTCGGCCTTGTCTTCATTTTTGTTATGAATCGTACGAAATTATTAGATCTTATTGGAAAGTTTCTGACGCCAATTATCGTTATTATTCTCTTTGCAATTATTGGTATTGCGCTTTTTCAGGCACCCGAAATCTCTAAGTCGTCACTTTTTGAAGCGCCATTGGTCGATGGTATCCTTGAAGGATATCAAACATTCGATGCCATTGGAGCCATTGTAGTTGGAGCGGTTTTAGTGATATCTCTTAATCATAATAAGGTGCTAACGTTTGAAGAGAAAAAAGACCTCATTAAAAAATCAGGATTGGTTGCTGGGATTGGCCTCTTTTTAATTTATACAGGTCTGATTTCAATAGGCTCAATATATATTGGAGTTACAGCAGAAACTCTGACACGAGCTGATCTATTGATTGGGTTAAGCACAAACACACTAGGATCTTTCGGCACCGTCTTTTTGAGCGTTTTGATTGCCTTGGCCTGCTTTACAACCGCTGTAGGAATAGTGACCGGTACCTCTGACTATTTTAAAGGACTTTTTAAAGATTCGAATTTGGCTTATACGCTCACGGCTGTTTTGAGTTGCATATTAGGTGTCATTGTGGGTAGCTATAACGTCGGTTTTATAATTGACATTGCTCTGCCTGTACTCATGTTCATCTATCCGATCACTATTATTTTAATTTTATTGAATGTGATACCGGACCGATTTGCCACGCCTAACGTCTTTAAATGGGTTGTTCTGATGACCTTCTTGTTTAGCATTGTTGATTTCCTGAAATTTATCGTGCCCCTCGAGATGCTTCAGACTGTAATTGATTTTATTCCATGGGCTAATTATAGTTTGGGCTGGGTACTTCCTGCGATGGCTACATTTATTATGGTCAATATACTTCAACTAAAAAGAGCCTGAACGCTATAGATCGAACAGGCTCTTTAATAGGATTTTATTTCGATTAAGAATTCATCAACGTTTCAATCTCATCAGCTTCGATTGGAATGTTACGCATCAAATTAAAAGGCTCACCATTCTTTTGGATGACCAAATCATCTTCTAGGCGAATTCCAAAACCTTCCTCCGGAATGTAAATACCTGGCTCAACGGTAAACACCATATTGGCCTCCATAGGTTCCGTCAGTAAGCCATAATCATGCGTATCGAGTCCGATATGATGGCTGGTTCCATGCATGAAATATTTTTTATAGGCCGGCCACTCTTTATCTTCGTTTTTTACATCGGCTTTGTCCAATAATTTCAAGCCCAACAATTCAGATGTCATTAACTTGCCAACCTCAACATGATATTCCGCCCAATCCGTACCAGGAACAAGCATTTTTGTGGCATCATTTTTTACCCGATTCACCGCATTATAGACCTCTCTTTGGCGTTTTGTAAATTTCCCCGAAACAGGAATCGTACGCGACATATCGCTAGAATAATTGGCATACTCGGCCCCTACATCGAGCAAAATCAAATCTCCTTTTTTGCATTGTTGATGGTTTTCTACATAGTGCAGCACATTCGCACTGTTTCCAGAAGCTACAATAGGTGTGTAAGCGAATCCTTTGGATCGATTCCGAAGAAATTCATGCATCAGTTCAGCTTCGATTTCGTATTCCCAAACATCCGGTTTTACAAAGTTCAGTAGTCTTCTAAAGCCTTTTTCGGTAATGTTACAGGCTTGCTGCATCAGCTCTAATTCTATGGAATCTTTCACCGATCTTAGCTGTTGCAAAATAGGGTTGCTTTTTGCTACTGAATGTGCAGGATATTTAGCTCTCAACCATTTGGTAAATCGATCTTCTCGGGTCTCTGTTTCTATATTGGCACGATAATGCTCATTTGTGTTGATATATACCGTATCACATTGAGTCATCAGCTCAAACAATACTTTTTCCATATCCTTGAGCCAATACACCGTTTTTATTCCGCTCGTTTCGTAAGCGGCATCCTTGGTAAGTTTCTCACCTTCCCAAACGGCGATATGATCGTTAGTTTCCTTTAAAAACAATAATTCGCGATGTTTCTCTTTTGGACAATCCGGAAACAACACCAAGATACTTTCTTCCTGATCAACACCACTTAAATAAAAAATATCGCGATGTTGCTGAAACGGCATTGTACTGTCAGCACTAACGGGATAAATATCATTGCTGTTGAAAATGGCAAGACTTTTTGAGGTCATTTTCGCCACAAAGTTTTTACGATTCTTTATAAAGAGTTGTTTGTCTATTTTTTGATATTTCATGTTTGCTTATTTGACTAATTTATGATGGAAAATGTTTGTAATATTGATAAAAGTACTACGTTTAAAGTGTTTGTTGAAAGATTTTTAGGTTAATTTATGAATCTTGAGAAATGCATGCACCTGTTTTTTATGAGTCCTTTATTACAAAATCATAAGATCATTGCTGTCCGTTCTGTTAAAATTAATTCCATTAATGCTTAAGGCATGATATCAAAAAAATATTGCAAGTTAACTGTCAAATAAGGTCATTGCTCGTAAACAAATATGCGATGGTGAATTAAAGACTTAATTTAGCATATAAGCCAATAAAATTGCCATCAATATGAAGAACAACTACATAATCAGCTTAATCTTAACCATTTTCATTTTAATCTGTCCTGGTTTAATTCTCCAAGGACAAGAACTTTCTTCAAAGCTAGCCATTGAAGGTCAGATTATGACATCATCTCATATTGTAGAAGGGGCGGTAATCTCAAGGAAATCGGTGTATGATTCCAACCAAACGAACATCTACACGATCAATACTGTAGAAGTCTATAAGGTTTTTAAAGGAGCAGCCAACGCTTATATTGATGTGGTTACCGAAGGTGGCTTCATTGGTACAAAAGGACAAATAATAGATCCTAGTTTGGAATTGTCGTTAGGAGATACAGGCCTTTTTCTACTACTTGAAGACCACCTTAAACTAGAACAAGTATCATCAATAGCTAAATTTAAATCGAACGGTGCTTCACAAGGATTCTATAAGTATAATCTTTATGATGATGTAGCCAACAATAGCTCTCATACCATGACATCCATCGACTCTAATTTATACACGTTGCTTGATCGGTATACAACGCAACCTTTTATTGAGATCAAACCTTTACCTTTCAAAAGACCAAGTATTGATCGTGATACGCAAGATATGACCATAACGTCTGTATCTCCTGCTACAATAACCGCAGGTACAAAAGCGATTCTAACTATTAATGGCTCCGGATTTGGGAGCAATCAGGGCACTGTGTCTTTTAAAGATGCCAACAGTGGCGGCACCACTTTTATCACTGCTTTAAGTTCACAAATCGTCAGCTGGAGTGATACCCAGATCGGTGTGGAAGTACCTAGCAGAGCTGGAAATGGCACCATTCGAGTCAATACGATCGCTTCCAGTGTCGAATCCTCAGACCAAATTATTGTGATTTATGCAGAACGTAATTTCAACACCACAGGCACCAATCCAATGGCACTTCAAATTCAGCATGTTGATATGAATGGAAATGGTGGCTATACACTCCAATTGCAGACCGACTTTGATTCTAATGTGCCTGCGAAAAATGCTTTTTTACGATCACTGGAGCGTTGGAGATGCGATACTGGCCTGAATATGCAGCTTGGCGCTGCATCAACCACCAATACAATTGCTGAAGACGGTATCAATATCATTCGTTTTGATGTGGGAACCGAATTGCCGAACAATAATTTAGGATTAACGTCCTATTATTTTGAAACGTGTACCGAAGGAGGTATTGTCAAAGCGTTTTTAAATGAATTTGATATCTCATTCAATGATACTACAAATTGGGAATTTGGCCCTTCTTCAGCTACAGGCGCAAAAATAGATTTCGAAACTGTGTCCTTACACCTTCTTGGTCATGCGCGCCTATTGGAACATGTTGTAGATGTAAATTCCAATATGAATTTCTTTATTGAAGCAGCTCAAAACACGCGTGTTTTAAGTGCCAATGATATCGCTGGCGGCACCAATGTACAATTGAGAAGCACAACGTCGCCTATCTGTGGCGAGAGCATAATGACCGACGCCGAATGTACTTTGTCAATTAATGAAGCAATATTGAACGATGCCATTTCACTATTTCCGAACCCAGCGAAACATAGGGTCTTCCTAGTGAATACAGGAAAGATATTCATAGAAACCATTGAACTCTTTGACCTAACAGGTCGTCTAGTGACCACGCATTCTTTTATTGGGCCTCAAGAAAGATATCCTTTAGATCTCAGCGGATTCTCTAAAGGTGTTTATATCGTCAATATCCATGCGGAGCGACAAATGCTTTCGAAAAAATTGATAATTGAATAAACACATAATCCCATAATAAAAGGAGTGCCAAGAACGGCACTCCTTT
>JBBSOJ010000038.1:0-17624 GCA_038259855.1 Flavobacteriales bacterium | reverse complement strand
TTAAATGACACTTCATGATAAAAAATAGCATAGTTCGTATGTCCATTCTATGTATGCTTGTATTAGCATCCTGTAAATCAAAAACAGAGCAAAAGATGGATGAGCGGAATGAGGAAGAAAAAGAAAAAGTTCAAACATCCGATACAGTCATGACGGCTGTTGGTGAATTAATTTTACCTGCACCATATTCTACAGAATCTGTGCGCAACGGCAGTCGCATTATAGATTGGCCAGAAAACAAAACACCAATTGCGCCCGAAGGATTTACGGTGACTAAATTTGCAGATGGTTTTGATAACCCAAGATGGTCTTATTTTGCCCCTAATGGTGATTTATTTGTAAGTGATGCCACTACAGGAAAAGATAAGGGGAAAATCATATTATTGAGAGATCAAAATAATGACGGAACGTTTGAAGTTCGAGAGACTTTTATTCAAGATTTGAATCAGCCTTTTGGTATGTTGGTCATTGGAAATTCATTTTATGTTGCGAATACCGACGGACTATACAAGTTTCCATACAAAGAAGGCCAAACATCTTTGAAAAAAGAAGAAGGACAAAAAATTGTTGATTTGCCTGCTGGCGGTTATAATAATCATTGGACACGAAATATCATTGCAAATGTAGCACAAGATAAAATTTATATTTCCGTAGGTTCTGCCAGTAATGTTGGTGAGCATGGGATGGAAGAAGAGCAACGCCGCGCCAATATCCTTGTGGTCGATTTGGATGGTAACAATGAGAAAATTTACGCCAGTGGCTTACGAAATCCTGTTGGTATGGATTGGAACCCAGCAAACGGCGATCTTTGGACTGCAGTAAATGAGCGTGACGAATTAGGTAATAATCTAGTTCCTGATTATGCAACAAGTGTAAGAGAAGGCGGATTTTATGGTTGGCCATATTCTTATTATGGTCAAATTGAAGATCCACGATTAAAAGGGCAAGCGCCCGAGATGGTAAAAACAGCGATCATGCCTGACGTGCCTGTTGGCTCTCATACCGCTTCTTTAGGATTTGCATTTTATGATGCGACATCATTTCCTGAAAAATATAGAAATGGCGCTTTCGTAGGACAACATGGTTCTTGGAATCGTGCGATCTTATCTGGTTATAAAGTGGTGTTTATTCCATTCGAAAATGGAAAACCACAACCACCGGAAGATTTCTTAACCGGCTTTGTTGCTGATGAAGATTCATCGGATGTATATGGCAGGCCAGTTGCTGTAACGGTAACGCCACAAGGGGATTTATTGGTGAATGATGATTCAGGTAAAACACTTTGGAAAGTAAGTTATAAAACAAACTAAAGAAATGAATTTTATAAAATTACAAGCGGTTATGGTTTTCATAACCGCTTTTTTTAATGTAGTTCTTGCGCAGCAATTGCGTGGAACTATCAAATCTCAATCACAAGAGCCCATTGAGGGTGTCGCCTTGCTCTATCAAGGAAATGTTATTGCCATTACCGACGTCAAGGGCACGTTTGTCCTTGCTGAAGGCTATAAACTTCCTTTGACTTTAACGTTGAAACATCCTGACCATGAGGTTAGGTCTTTGGAGATGAATGAAACAAATCAAACATTCTTTATAAAGGAAATCGTGTCGACAGAAACCTTGAAAGCGGTTTTGGTCAACGCTCCGTATGAAAAAAAACGTGTTAGTATTGTGCCGACAGCCCGTATTGGAGTCGCAGAGCTTAATCAGCAAAGTCCAGTGGATGTGGTGGCGGCCATCAACCAGCAAGCGGGCGTTTATATTCAAAGCGGTGCCATAAATACCAATCGCATCGTAATACGTGGTGTTGGTTCCAGAACACTCTTTGGTACCAATAAAATTCGGGCGTATTTCAATGAAATCCCAATAACCAGTGGTGTGGGCGAAACGGCTATTGATGCCTACAATCCGGAAGATTTGCAATCTATAGAAATTGTCAAAGGTCCAAAAGCCACTCAATATGGATCGAGTCTTGGAGGTACGTTATTGCTTACATCAAAACAGTCAGAAACAGACGGCGTTTCACTTATAAACAGTTCGACGGTCGGATCATTCGGGTTGTTTAAGAGCGCTTCCACCTTTAATTATTCTAAAGATAAATTTGATGTTCATTTAACCTACGATCATTTGGAACTTGATGGCTTTAGAGAGAATAGTAATTATAACAGAAATGCTGTTTTCCTCAATTCGAGTTATCGTTTCAATGATAGAACAACACTTTCACTGTTAGTGAATTTTATCGATTATACCGCTCAAATTCCAAGTTCCATTGGAAGAACTGATTTTAAGGAAGATCCGACCCAAGCGGCATTTACTTGGCAACAGTCCAAAGGATTTGAATCTGATGCGCAAAACATCACAGGTTTGAGCCTCAAACATCAATTTTCTACAAATTTCACGAATACAACTAGCGTATTCTATACGTATTCAGATCACTATGAGCCACGACCCTTTAATATTTTGGATGAATTTACGGTTGGTTTTGGAGCGAGAACGGTCTTTGATAAAAAGTTCAAATTCTTCAATAAAACAGCAGAATGGAATTTTGGTGGCGAACTCTTTAAAGATGAATACCATTGGCAGACCATTGAGAATTTATATCAAGAAAATAATGGCAATGGCAGTTTGCAGGGAATGGTGTTGAGCGATAATGAAGAATACCGACAGCAATTGAACATATTTACAAGTATGACGCTGCCAATTTTAGAAACATTGACCGTTCAGATGGGGGTTAATTTCAACACAACTAATTATGACTTTCAAGATGAATTCAATTTGGATGACACCAATACAAGTGCAGAGAGAAATTTTGATGCCATTTTTGCTCCAAATGTGAATCTGGTTTACCAATTCAATCCTAATCGATCACTCTACGGAAACGTGAGCTACGGTTTTAATTATCCTAGTTTAGAGGAAACTTTGACGCCGGAAGGGATTATAAATCCTGATATTGGACCTGAAAAAGGATTCAACTACGAAGTAGGAAGTGACTTGTTCTTTTTAAAACGAAAATTACACATCCTCACATCACTGTATATTCTGGATATTAAGGATTTATTAGTAGCACAGCGCGTTGGTGATGATCAATTTGTAGGTCGAAATGCAGGACGCACGATTCACAAGGGATTGGAACTATCCTCTGATTATCGCATCCAAATTAGTAATTCCATGTCCATTTCTCCATATGTAAATACCTCATTTAATTGGCACAAATTCAAGGAATTTATAAGCGATGGTAGCGATTTTTCGGGAAACGATCTTACAGGTGTACCTGATATGACGCTCGCAACAGGCTTGGCGTTTCAATTAAAAAAGTTACTGATATCTGCAAATCACCTCTATGTGGGGCGGATACCTATTGATGATGCCAACACATTGAATAGTGATTCTTATAATCTTCTAAACATGAAAATTTCTTATGACTTACAACTACTGACATCATTGAATGTTCGAATGAATTTTGGAATCAACAATGTGTTGGATGATGCGTATGCTTCTTCCATTTTAATCAACGCCACAGGGTTCAACAATTCTGAACCGCGTTACTACTATCCTGGAGCTCCTCGTAATTATTATGGCGGACTTTCAGCAACATATAATTTTTAAAAATTGTAACAATTGTCCTTTACTCTCGTCATATAGATACATCAATCAATTAAAAACCAAAGACATGAGAGAAGATAGACAATTAATAGTAATGACACATTTAAGCCAATTGGTAACTTTGATTACCGGTTTTGGAAGTTTAATCGTTCCATTGATCATTTGGGTTACACAAAAAGAAAAAGTATCTGAAATGGATGCCCATGGAAAGAATATTATCAATTTTCAGTTGAGTCTTATCGTGTACTGCATCATTTGCGTCCCATTGATATTGCTGTTCGGATTGGGACTTTTAGGATTTTTGGTATTGGGCGTATTTTCAATCATTTTTCCCATAATCAATGCCATAAAAGCCAGCAATGGAGAAACGCCAACATACCCTTTATCCTTTAATTTTATTAGTTAGTTTTTAGTTATGAATGGATAAAGAAAAACGCTCGCAACTATTTTGCGAGCGTTTTTAGTATTTGATTCCATACAGACTGCCAACTTCTGACTGCCGACTGAAAACTTATTTAGTTGTTCAGCATCACAGGCATCACTAACATCGTAACGCGTTCACCTTCATCTAAACCATCGGTCGGCGTTAAGATACCGGCCCTGTTAGGTAGGCTCATTTCTAATTGAACATCATCTGAACTTAAGTTGTTCAACATTTCTGTTAAAAAACGGGAGTTGAAACCTATTTGCATGTCATCACCTTGATAATCGCAAGTTAAACGCTCTTCGGCTTTGTTAGAGTAGTCGATGTCCTCTGCTGAAATATTCAATTCGGCACCAGCGATTTTCAATCGGATTTGGTGGGTTGTTTTATTGGAGAATATGCTCACACGACGTACAGAATTTAAGAATTGTGTTCGGTCGATCGTCAATTTATTCGGATTCTCTTTTGGAATAACCGCTTCGTAATTAGGATATTTTCCGTCAATTAAGCGACATACCAATTCAGAATTTTCAAAAGTAAATTTGGCGTTGCTATCGTTGTATTCGATTTTTACATCATCATCACTGGCCGCAAGAATTCCTTTTAACAGATTTAAAGGTTTTTTTGGCATAATGAATTCCGCCACTTGAGATGCCTGTACATCTTCACGTGTATATTTTACCAACTTGTGAGCATCAGTGGCAACAAAGGTCAAACCTTCAGTTGAAAACTGAAAAAAGACACCACTCATTACAGGACGCAAATCATCATTTCCTGCAGCGAAAATCGTTTTACTGATGGCAGTGGCCAGAATATCTCCAGCAATCATCGTTGTACTGGGGTCTTCCAAGGCAACAGCTTTAGGAAACTCTTTTCCATCGGCATATGCCAAAGCGTATTTACCATGATTGGAACTGATTTCAACAGTATGATTATCCTCTACAACAAAGGTCAACGGTTGTTCAGGAAACGTTTTTAAGGTATCGAGCAACAAACGTGCAGGAAGCGCAATACTGCCATCAGTATCACTCTCAACGTCTACTACCGAAGACATCGTTGTTTCCAAATCACTCGCTGAAACTGTTAATTTTGAATCTTTCAATTCAAACAAGAAATTATCTAAAATCGGTAAGGTATTTGAGTTGTTGATTACACCGCCGAGAACTTGCAACTGCTTCAATAAATAGGTACTTGATACAATAAATTTCATTTATGTGCTTTTATTTTGGTCCAATTAATTGGTTCTACAAATATATCCCAAAGGACTTGTTTTATAAAACAAACTTATTAACAACAATTAGGTATATCGCCTCTTCCGAAGAACGTGGAATAAGAACCCAAAAACTGCTAAAAATAGTAACGGCAACGCTATGTTAATAAACTGCCATTTGAATTTTTCATTGTCAACTTTCTCTGCATTTAAAAACGGAATCACAACTTCTTTGCTTCGAATGTTTATAAGTCCATCATCATTCAAAAGATAATTAACCGCATTCTCAAGAAATTCTTTGTTTCCAAATTTTCGTCCGGTCCAACGATCAAAACCCAATTCTTGTGGTTTTCCTTTGATCAGATCATTTTTGATGACATCACCATCCGAAACAATGATCATTTTGGTGGGGACACTTTTCGTCTTATCGCTTGTTAGCTTAAATGGCTTGATCCGGTTGTTATAAACCGATGTAAACTCGCCTTCAAGCAACACAGCGAGCGTTTGTGGTCCTTTGGTATACGTTTCAGGATTTGGTTCCTGGGTGACCATGTCCAAACTAATTTGTTTAGGAACACCTTCCAGTTTTGTTAATTCAGAACTTCTTAAAAGAATTGTTTTATTCACCGAATTCTTCAGCGTGTCAATCTGGCTCGCAAAGTCAAACTTCACAAGGTTGAGATTACTCGTAATCGGATGATCAGGATTTGCACCTGCCAAAGGCGAATATTGCCATTGAACTGGTTGAAATTGCGCCTGACTGCCTTCTCCCATCGCCAGCATGATTGGAGCAGAGTAGAGGTCGTTAACAATTTCCGGATTAACACGGACACCATATTTAAAGAAAAAATCATTCAAATTTAAATCACGCATGATTGCAACCGCCGTTCCTGATTCATTATATAGGCTGTCTTGATCCATCACAATGGATTCTGTTAGCCATAAACTTTTTCCGCCATTCATTGTGTATTGATCGAGGACATATTTTTCTTCTTCGGTGAAGGCCTGTGAGGGTTTTGCCGCGACGATTAAATCGTATTCAAGTAGCGATTTTAAGGTGCCTTCAGGATTGTTCAACACGCTATCCAAGGTAAAAGGAGCCATAAAATAGTGCTCACGAATGCTTGAGACAAAGTCAAAAATATAGCCGTCACCCAATTCGCCATTTCCCTTGAGAATTGCAATTTTCTTACTTTTTGGTGTCACCAATTTTTTGAAACCTTCGGCAAAAGCATATTCAAGATTTTGAACCGAATTGGTTACTGTTTCATCAGCGGTTGCTCCAATCGTGTTTTTTATCAAAGGAATTTTTACCGTTTGATCTTTATAGCTCGCCAAGGCCCAAGGAAATATTAAGGCTTGTGATGATTTACCGCTTTCTTTTACGGAGAGCTGCAAAGGTTCCAGTCCGCGGTCAATGAGTTGCTGCATATTGGCATCTCGTTGCGTTTCATCCGCCATTGGATTAATAAAATTAAATTGAATTTCGGAATTATATAAAGAAAATTCTTCCAACAATTGACGAGTTTCGGTTTGTAACCTGCGATATTCGGAAGGAAATTCACCGTCAAGAAACACATCTACATAAATTGGCGAGTCTACATCATTCACCATATTCAAGGCTGCTTCTGACAAGGTATACCGTTGGTCTTGAGTCATATCAAAACGCTGATACAAACCACTCCCCAGAACATTCAAAATGATGAGAATGAGCAGAAGTACTATAATATTGATGATGTTGGATTTAGTCTTCAACATTTGCTGCTGTTTCGTCCGGATCGGGAGCAATCAATGGTGCTTTGTACAATTCGACCTCGGATACTCTATTATGTTTAAATACCACTAAAATGTTATCTTTCATGTCGTTCATGGCACCTGGTTCAATTCCCAAACCATAGTTCCAGTAGTTGGGATCTTTATCTTGCAGCGCGTCATTCCAACTCAACCATTCGTAAGTGCCCAGCAACATTTTAACATCGTCTTTACTTCGACCGATCAATTCTTTGGAAGCCACTAAATCATCACTCATCTCATAGCGCAGTGAAGGTGTACCTTTCCAACTACTTGAATCGAAAAATTTTTCATGATGATAGCTACTGAAAATATTCACCATCGGATAAAATCCATAAAAATAGATGAAGGGCGTTAAAATGAGGCTGATGATGAATGTCAGCCATTTCCGTTTGTCAATCGTATTCACGAACAGGAAGGTGAGCACAAAAACGATTAGTAAAAAAATGACAAGCGTTATGGAGAGAATCATATTATGTTTTTTGAATATTAAATTTAGTCAATGCAATAAAAAAGATGCTGATGCTTGTAAAATAGAGTAAATCCCGGGTGTCCAATACGCCTCTGCTCATACTCTTAAAATGGGATTCCATACCCAATTTTTCGAGATACACTGTGTCTCCAAATAACTTGTAATTGGATAATCCTTCAAAACCGAAGTAAAAGAAAAAGCATATAAAAACGGCAATGATAAAGGCTACAATCTGATTGTCGGACAAGGTCGAGGCAAATATACCGATGGAGGTATAAGCGGCCACCAAGAACAACAACCCGAAATATGATCCGAGAATACTACCGGTATCCAAGTTCCCTTCAATAGCTCCCAGTTTTGAAATGGTAAACACGTATAACAGCGTAGGTACCAAAGCGATAAGTATCAATAAAAAAGCACCAAAATATTTACCGAGTACGATTTGTAACGTTGAAATAGGTTTTGTGAGCAATAACTCTAAAGTGCCTTGTTTTTTTTCATCTGAAAAACTTCGCATGGTCACCGCAGGAATCAGGAATATCAAAATCCAAGGTGATAACAGAAAGAAGGCGGACATATCTGCAAATCCATTGTCCAAAATATTGAAGTCTCCCTTAAATACCCACAGAAATAATCCATTCAGCAATAGAAAAACCGCGATCACCAAATAACCAATAGGTGAGGCGAAGAATGAATTGATCTCTTTTTTAAGGATTGAAAGCATGAAATTTAATTACGGTTTACGATTTTTAGTGGACGATTTAAAAAAACTATTTAATTTATAACACTACAGGTTCTTGATGCATTATGGCAAACTGACAAGCTTATCCACACTCCAAGCCTCCGGTTTAGCGTTAAACATTGCTTTGGTTTCTGCCCAAACATTTTTGAAAAGTTCAGAATGCCTATAACGTTCTAAGGCAGCGTCGTTTTCCCAAAAACTATAGGTAAAGAAACAATTGGTTTGATCCTTGTCTCTATATAGTTCCAAAAAAAGGCAGCCCTCAAAATTTCGGATGTGCTCTTTCTTCGTGTCAAAATTAGTAAGAAAAGCTTCAATTTTTGAAGGCTCAAAACTCATTTTTACAATTCTTACAAACATTCTTTATATTTTCAGCGCAGTCTTCACTCTGCGGATATGTAGTTTCACTATTGATATTAATTCAATTAAGACTTACAAAAAGTGTCAAATTGAATTTATCTAGCACTTAATTCATTATTAAAGTTAACCGTGACCGTATCTCTCATTTGCAATCCCATCAACGTACTTGCGCTCCCAACAGTTGTGCAGTCACTTTTGTAAATGGCAATCTCGAGATAGTCAGACGAATTAAACAAAACCAATCCTTTGCCTTCATCCGTACGAACTTCAATCGGCGTATCAAAATTAACAATATCGCTGTATTTTTTATTGATTTCACTAAACTTATAATTCCGAGCGAATATTTTATAGGTGCGACCTTTTTGGACCGATTCAAAAAATTTCCGTCTAATATTGGTCACGACATTGCCATAATTATCAATATAAATAACGTTTCCGATGATTTGGTTTTTGTCGTCATTCACAAACGGTAACATGTTTTTTATTGGTTTGATATGTTCAATGACCTTTCCGACCACTTCCAAAGTACCGCCTCTTGCGAGATGGCAAGCTACTTTTGCAAACACATCCAACGTGGGGAAATTTGTAATTATTTTGTCATGAATGTTGATTTCCACTATTTTTTCTGCGGCTATCTCATTGCAGATCATACTCATGATGCCATTATTGGCACAAACGAAATAGTGATCGTCCAGTTTCATGGCGATATGCGTATTCTCTTGATGCAATTCAGAATCTATTCCGATAATATGAATGGTGCCTTTCGGAAAACTGGTATAGGCGTTCTGAATAATGTAGGCCGCTTCCAAAATATTAAACGGTCTGACGGAATGGGAGATATCAACAATTTTAAATTCCTCCGACTCGCTATAAATGGCACCCTTAATGGCCCCTGCATAGTGATCTTTTTCTCCAAAATCAGTCGTTAATGTGATGATTGCCATGAAATAATTACTATGTTTTTTGTGAGTATTATTGGACGATTAACTGTATTCTGATTGTTGAAAAAAAATTGATTTTTAAATCAAACAAGGCAATAACGTTTGACTTTTTCATTTAAATTTGTATGAATGGCGATATATTTTAACTCAAATATTCGTCTGCACAAAACTAATAAAACAAAACAGATAATTTAATAAATCCATCGCTTTTGAATGAACTAATAATTGAATTGGAAGAAATTGCTCCTAAAGATTTTTTTGGTGCACAAAATGTAAATATTGAACTACTCAAGAAATATTTCCCCAAATTAAAAATTGTTGCTAGAGGCAATAAAATTAAAGCCTACGGTGATGAAGATCTACTTGAAGAATTCGATCGCCGGATTGGGATGTTGACTGCCGAGTATATAAAGTATAATAAAATTGACGAAAACATGATAGAGCAAGTACTTACAAGTCAAAGTAAGGATGACTATACTACCTCTGATCAAAGCGGTGAAGTCCTGTTGCACGGTGTTGGCGGGAAAATCATAAAAGCTCAAACGGTCAACCAAAGGCGTTTGGTAGAAAGTATGCGTCAAAACGACATGGTGTTTGCCATCGGACCGGCAGGAACCGGGAAAACTTATACAGGTGTTGCCCTAGCCGTTAAGGCCTTGAAGAATAAAGAAGTCAAGCGTATTATTCTAACACGTCCCGCAGTGGAAGCTGGAGAAAATCTCGGGTTTCTACCAGGAGATCTAAAAGAAAAATTAGATCCCTACATGCAACCGTTGTATGATGCTTTACGGGATATGATTCCTGCCGAAAAATTGGCTTTATTCCTTGAAAACGGTACGATTCAAATTGCACCATTGGCATTTATGCGCGGTCGAACGTTGGATAATGCCTTCGTTATATTAGACGAAGGTCAGAATACGACACATAATCAGATGAAGATGTTTTTGACTCGAATGGGTAAAAACGCCAAATTTTTACTGACAGGAGATCCCGGACAGGTCGATTTGCCCCGCAGAACGATTTCTGGATTGAAGGAAGCTTTATTGATCTTAAAAAACGTGGAAGGCGTGGGCATTATTATGTTAGATGAAAAGGACGTCATACGTCATAAACTTGTCAGAAAGATTATTGAGGCTTATAAAGGAATCGAAAATCGCGAATAGTAGAAAACGCTTTATCTAATGTCATGACTGTCGCTATCAAGAATGGCAGTCCGTGCTTTTAGGTAATATTCAATAATTATTTAAGCGTCAATTCATTAAAAATACTTTTGGAAATATGTAAATGCTGCTTCATATTTGGTACACGATTTGCCTAGAGTAATTTCTAATTTCTAAAAGAAATATCTAAATGAAGAAGCTTATTTTATTATGCGCATTGGTGCTTACTGCAGCAACGTATGCACAAGACGTTGATATTGACAATGTCAATTCAAAAAATTCGTGGTTAAAAATCGGATTAAATACTGGAGTGCCAATTGGTGATGCCGATGACAGCTCATCGTTTGCATTGGGATTGGATTTAAAAGGACAACTATTGGTGACGCCAAATTTTGGTATCGGAGTTGCTACGGGCTATACTCATTTTCTTGGTAAAGATGATGTTGAGGATTTTGGTATTGTGCCTGTTGCAGGATTTGCCAGGTATTATTTTGAAAAGACAGGACTTTTTATTGGTACGGATGTAGGTTATGGTTTCTTGATGAATGTTGACAACAATGAAGGCGGCCTTTACGTAAATCCACAAATTGGATATCATAATGAGGATTGGAATTTCTTTGCTTATTATCAAAATACATTTGCAGAAAATGATTTTGACATCCAAGTCATCGGTATTGGAGCCACCTACAATTTAAGATTTTAAATCATTTCCATTCAAAAATTACGGAGAGCAGTTTTTACTGCTCTTTTTTTGTTTTTTATTTTTCAATAGTGTTATTTTTGTGAGACATCATAACGACTAATTTGTTACCATAATGAATACGATCATCGATACAGATTTCCAATTTAAAAATCAAAAAAGTATTTATAAAGGCAAAGTTCGTGAGGTTTATAACATAAACGACGAGCTCTTGGTGATGGTGGCAACAGATCGGTTGAGCGCATTTGATGTTGTGATGCCAAAAGGAATTCCATTTAAGGGACAAATCTTAAATCAGATCGCCACTAAATTCATGTCACAAACAGAAGCACTGGTTCCTAATTGGTTGATCGCAACTCCCGACCCTAACGTGGCGATAGGACATTTATGTGAACCGTTTAAGGTTGAAATGGTAATTCGGGGTTACATGTCTGGTCATGCCGCGCGGGAGTACAAGTTAGGTAAAAGACTCCTATGTGGCGTTGCAATGCCTGACGGTATGAAAGAAAATGACAAATTTCCTGAACCAATTATAACGCCTGCTACAAAGGCGGAAAAGGGCGATCATGACGAAGATATTTCACGTGAAGACATCATGACGCGCGGTATAGTTTCTAAAGAGGATTACGAAATCCTTGAAACATATACGCGTCAACTTTTTGAGCGTGGTACCGAAATTGCTGCCAATAGAGGCCTTATTTTAGTCGACACTAAATACGAATTTGGAAAAACAAAAGACGGTACTATCGTACTGATCGATGAAATCCACACACCAGATTCTTCACGTTATTTTTATGCAGACGGGTATCAGGATAGGCAGAATAGAGGAGAAACCCAAAAACAATTGTCGAAAGAGTTTGTTCGTCAATGGCTAATAGCGAACGAATTTCAGGGTCTAGCCGGACAAATCGTACCGGAAATGACTGATGCTTATATTGAGACGGTGAGTGAGCGTTATATAGAATTATATGAAAATATCATGGGAGAGCCGTTTGTGAAAGCCGATGTTTCAAATATTCAGGAGCGTATTAAAACTAATGTGGAGTCCTATTTATCGACATATAAATTCTCTTGAATTGACTTTCAGTTTCTAACAGATGTCCCTAACTTAAAGCAATTTTGAGTTAGGTTGATTTATCTTCGCTCGAAGCCTTATCCTGATCTTCCTTTTTTGGGCTTACAACCATAAACAAAAGTTTTCGAAGATTTTTGTAGATAAAAACGTTTGTTTTTCCAAGATTCAGAACGATGATGCAAACCACAATCACAAAGGCAATGGCACCAAAAACTGCCTCCCAAGGTTCAAGTGATTTATACCAAAAATGCTTCAGACCGATCCCGGTAAAGCTTCCATAGATAATTATAAAATGGACAATATAGATGTTCAGGGTTTTTTCACCAATTTTTGTAACTATGGATTGTTTCATAAAACGCTCCAGCATGTAGAAGAATCCAAAATAGATAAACACATTTCCCAATCTTAAAAAAAGATAATTGTAATTAGCGGAACGTTCAAAAATTTCCATGTTCGTGATATCGTAAAGCGCATGTAAAATTTCAGTAGACGCTAAAAGTAGTCCAATCCCAACCAACCAAAAGGAGGTAACCGTAATCTGTTTAAAGCGTCTGCTGTTGGAACTTCTAAAAAAGATGGTCGCTAAAAAACCACCGAAGGACACATATCCAAACCATGGTAATATCGTAAATACTGAACCATTGGCCTTGCTAACATAATTTGAAAAAAATACGGGGACGTTGTCCAATCTCAAATCACGATAATAAGGTTCGCAGATGAAAATAACGCAACAAAGTGTCAATAGTAATATTGAGAGTACATAACTGTTTTTGCGCGCTAAAAAATAAAGACCGATTAAGATCAATAATGACAGGCCAATGCATTGCAAAACATCTACGACCATAAAATAAGTGTCGAATTGTCCTTGAAGCCAAGATAAAAAAGGAATTCGTAGCGCGTAACCGATAACTAAAAGCATCACCCCGCGCGATAAACCCTTGCGTACCCTTAAACTATCATCACCCTTTTCATTGGCTTTTAGCATTAAGTACAGAACAACCAATCCTGAAATTGTGAAAAATGTAGGCGCTGTAATGCCTCTGAAATACGACCAAACCGTGTAGGCCAAATAGGAATCATCTCTATAGATTGGGTTTAGAAGCGTATCAATAAAATGACCCTGCAACATCATCAAAATTGCAAAAGCGCGCACAGCATCTAAAAAATATAATCTAGTAGACTTTGGTTTCAAAAGCAGTTGTTGTAATTGTAAATATAATGTTAAAATCCAAAATTAATAACTTTTGCAATTATAAGTTGATTTTTGAAACTCAATCTCGAAATTTGTGATTCGAAAAGAATATCTTTATTTAAATTAGTCAAGCATTCGTGAACACATTGGATTATATTTTTGAACAGTTTTCAAGCTATGCTTGGGGATTACCATTACTGATTTTATTAATAGGTGGCGGATTGTATCTGCTCATCATATCACGATTTCTACCATTTCGATTCTTTTTTCATGCACTTGACGTCTTGCGGGGAACATATAATAACCCGAATGATCCAGGTGAAATCACTCATTTTCAAGCATTGACAACAGCCTTATCATCGACCATAGGTATGGGGAATATAGCGGGCGTCGCGGTGGCCATCCATATAGGTGGTCCAGGAGCGATGTTTTGGATGTGGATGAGCGCGATTGTGGGCATGTCAACTAAATTTTTTACCTGTACGTTGGCAGTGATGTTTAGGGGGAAAGATAGCAATGGTGACATTCAGGGAGGCCCAATGTATTTTATTGTGGAAGGTCTGGGGAAGTCTTGGAAACCGCTCGCTGTTTTTTTTAGTATTTGCGGTCTGATAGGTGCCCTGCCTGTTTTTAATGTCAATCAACTCAAACAAGCCATCAATTTTATTTTGTTGGAACCAAATGGTTTTGAAGTAAACAGAACCACCGACTTGATGATTGGTGTTGTTTTGGTAGTCATCACATCCATTGTGATTTTAGGCGGTCTGAATCGCATTAGTAAAACTGCCGAAAAATTGGTGCCATCAATGGTCATTCTTTATTTTATATTGGTTTCTGTCATTTTGGTGATTAATATTGAAGAAGTACCGATGTATTTAAAACTTATGTTTACAGATGCATTTAGTGCCGAATTTTATAAAGGAGACCAGTTTTTAGGTGGTGTTTTAGGTGGGCTGATCTTGTTGGGCATTCGTCGAGGCGCATTTAGCAACGAAGCAGGCATCGGAACGGCTCCTATGGCTCATGGCGCCACCAAAACGAGTGAGCCGGTGCGAGAAGGCTTGGTCGCGATGTTGGGTCCTGCCATCGATACACTGGTGGTTTGTACGTTGACGGCCTTGGCGATATTGGTAACAGGTGTTTGGCAAACGTCCGATGCCAATGGGGTTAGTTTAACGGCGACAGCTTTTAATAATGCCATGCCCGGATATGGTAACTATTTGCTTTTAATTTGTATCGCCACGTTTAGCATGTCATCATTATTTACATATTCATATTACGGTACAAAATGTATGTCTTTTCTTTTTGGCGCAAAAAACAAAAACTATTATAATTATTTTTATATTTTGAGCATCATATTAGGAGCCGTCACACCTCTAAGTATGATGCTGAATTTGATTGATGGCACTTTTGCATTAATGGCCATACCAACCATGACTGCAACCATACTATTGGCACCTAAAGTCATCAAGGAATTTAAGGGGTATGTGGAGCGGTTGAATATCGAAAAGGCAACGAAAAATGAGCCTTAATAGCTGATAATGGTAAAAGATCAAATTAGAATTAAGGGCTGACTGCCAAAAAATTTTAAATCTAACTTAATACTTCTGTTCTATGAGTAATTATCATATTAAAACGTTGGAAGAATATTTTCAGGTGTACCGAAAATCCATTCGCGAGCCTGAAAATTTTTGGGAGGAAATTGCTGAAGAACATTTTGTATGGCGCCGGAAATGGGACAAGGTATTGTCATGGGATTTCACCAAACCAGAAGTAAAATGGTTTGAAGGGGCCCAATTGAACATCTCTGAAAACTGTATAGATAGGCATCTGGTTGCGCGTGGTGACCAAACTGCCATTTTATTCGAACCAAATGATCCGAAGGAACCTGCGCAACATATAACGTATTTACAATTGCATGAACGTGTCTGTAAAATGGCGAATGTGCTGAAGAAAAAAGGAGTCAAAAAAGGAGATTGCGTGTGTATTTATATTCCGATGATTCCTGAATTGGCTATTGCAATGTTGGCCTGCGCTCGCATCGGTGCCATTCACAATGTCGTTTTTGCTGGTTTCTCTGCCAAAGCCTTATCGACTCGAATAAGCGATAGCGATTGTAAAATGGTGTTGACCTCTGATGGATCTTTTAGAGGCGAAAAAACAATCGATTTAAAAGGAATTGTTGATGAAGCGCTTAAAAACTGTCCGAATGTAACGTCAGTTTTGGTTGTGAAACGTATCAATTCCGCTATTGAAATGACCGAAGGTCGGGATAACTGGTTGCAGCCATTATTAGATGAAGCGTCAGGCATATGTGAGGCAGAAGTGATGGATGCTGAAGATCCGTTATTCATCTTATACACCTCTGGTTCCACTGGCATGCCTAAAGGAATGTTACATACAACGGCAGGCTATATGGTATATGCTGCTTACACTTTTAAAAATGTATTTCAGTATAGACAGAACGATGTTTATTGGTGTACGGCTGACATTGGCTGGATTACCGGGCACAGTTACATCGTGTACGGACCTTTAGCGAATGGCGCGACGACCTTACTGTTTGAAGGCGTTCCAAGTTATCCTGATTTCAGCAGATTCTGGCAAATTGTAGAAAAACATAAAGTCAATCAGTTTTATACTGCTCCAACGGCTATCCGGGCGTTAGCAAAACAAAATCTATCCTTTACCGAATCGGTAGATTTATCCTCGTTAAAAGTTTTGGGAACTGTTGGGGAGCCCATAAATGAAGAAGCTTGGCATTGGTACAATGATAGCATAGGCAAACGAAAAAGCCCGATCGTTGATACTTGGTTTCAAACCGAAACTGGCGGTATAATGATTTCACCCTTACCTTTTATCACACCAACAAAACCAACCTACGCCACATTGCCCTTTTTAGGCATTCAACCTTGTTTAATGGATGATGCGGGGAATGAATTGATTGGCAATCAAGTAGAAGGACGTTTATGTATTAAATATCCATGGCCAAGTATGGCACGAACCATCTGGGGAAATCATCAGCGGTATAAAGACACTTATTTTTCTGCATTCGAAAACACTTATTTTACTGGCGATGGCGCCTTGAGAGATGAAGTGGGATATTATAGAATTACAGGTCGTGTGGATGATGTCATCATAGTGTCCGGTCATAATTTGGGCACAGGTCCATTGGAAGATGCTATTAACGAGCATCCAGCAGTCGCAGAGTCGGCAATCGTCGGTTTTCCTCATAAGATCAAAGGGAATGCGTTATATGGCTACGTGACACTTAAGGAAATAGGTGAGAGTCGCAACCAAGATAATCTACGAAAGGAAATCAATCAGCTGATCACTGAACGCATTGGAGCGATTGCCAAACTTGATAAAATTCAGTTTACGGATGGTCTGCCCAAAACCCGTTCGGGTAAAATTATGAGACGTATTTTGCGTAAGATAGCGGAGAAAGATACATCCAACCTAGGAGATATATCCACGCTACTAAACCCCGAGTGTGTCCAAGCTATTATTGATGATGCTTTATAAAACCAAACGTTCTAATTAATCGTAATTATTAATAGTTTTTAATAGTATTAGTAATACCACTAAATGAAATATTTCTTATTCAGTATACTGTTGTCATCCGTCATGTTGAATTGTGCCTCAACTAAAATAAAGGACCTTTCATATCAAGCGCAGCAAGAAGGATCACGACCAGAAGCTAATAAATTAAACGTTTTCAAACCTACAAAAGAGAGCGAGGACAAAAGACCTGTAGTGATCTTCATTCATGGTGGATATTGGGAAGAAGGGCACAAAGATATTTATGGATTTCTAGGCCGTAATTTCGCAAAACAAAACGTTGTTACCGTCATTGCTAATTATAGATTGAGTCCCAATGCAAGTTATAATGGCATGGCCCAAGATGTAGCGAACGTTATTGAGTGGACGCAATCCAATATATCCGATTATGGAGGTGAT